>CAYMLM010000051.1:0-14889 GCA_964391385.1 uncultured Papillibacter sp. | reverse complement strand
GATAATGAGCGGTGACTGGAGTTCAGACGTGTGCTCTTCCGATCTAAAACAGCGGGGATCTCCATTGCGCGGGGCGACGCCTCCGGTCTGACCGACGCGGAAAAGGCGGCTGTCGGCGACAGGCCGCTCTTGAGACTCACCCTGACGCTGGACGGCGCGCAGACCGACTGGAGCAACCCGGACGCCCCCGTCACGGTGACCATGCCGTACACGCCCACGGCGGAAGAGCTTAAAAACCCGGAGAGCATCGTCGTCTGGTACTTGGACGGCAGCGGCACGCCCGTCTGCGTCCCCAACGGGCATTACGACCCGGCCACAGGAACGGTGACGTTTACGGCCACGCATTTCAGCCGGTTCGCAGTGGGGTACCGCGAGGTGCGCTTTACGGATGTCAAAGCAGACGCGTGGTATTACAAAGCGGTGTCCTTCATCGCGGCCAGAGGCATCACGGACGGCACCGGAAACGGCGGGTTCAGCCCCGGCGCGGCGCTGACCAGAGGCCAGCTGCTCGTCCTTTTGATGCGGACCTTCGACGTCGCGCCGGAGAAGAACCCGGCGGACAATTTCTCCGATGCGGGGAGCACATGGTACACCGGCTATCTGGCGGCGGCCAGACGCCTCGGAATCGCACAGGGTGTCGGCGACAATAAGTTCGCGCCGGAACAGGCGGTGACCCGTCAGGAGATGTTTACCCTCCTGTATAACACCCTGAAGGTCCTCGGCCGGCTGCCTGAGAGAGGCCCGGATTCTTCGCCCCCGGTTTTCTCCGACGAGCAGACGATTGCCCCCTGGGCGCGGGAGGCCATAACATATCTTGCCGGCGCCGGATTCCTCAGCGGCAGCGGCGGCAGGCTCCGGCCGGAAGACACCGCAACACGCGCGGAAATGGCGCAGGTTATCTATACATTTATTACAAGTATGGTTCAGTAACCTCATCTCAAACGAGCGATACCCCGGAATATATGAACCGAATCAGTTCATATTCCGGGGTATATCCCTGTCGTTTCAATGCGGGAGGGCGGCTGTTGCCAGGTAAACCGCAGCGTCAGACGGCTTCGGGGTACAGGTCTTTCAGCAGGAAATCAAGGCCGCCCAGGTCTTTGATAAATTCTGCCGGGGGCATGGCCGTTTCGACGTCCCAGCCGAGGTAGCCGTAGAAGTTGTCGCCGAGCTTTTCGTTGTCGACGGTCCGGTCCTTCAGGGGTCCGGCCTGCAGCGGCGGCTTGCCCACGGCGCGCCCGTCGATCTTGAAGTCCTTTCGGCGGTAACCCTCGCGGAGGTTGAACGCGTGGCGCAGCGTGAAGGAACGGTAGGAAAACTGCGTCAGCTGCTCCTCGGTGTAATGGGTGCCTGTGATCGCCTCAACCATTTTGACGGCGATCATCGGCGCCAGCAGGAAGTTGCCGAAGCCGCAGACGCCGGCGCAGTTGGTAAACTCCCACTCCAGAAGTCCCGCCGCGTCGTCCTTGCCGGTGTTTTCAAAGTTGTATTTGACCTCCCAGGGCGCGTGGCCGTTGGGAACGCCGCGCCCGCCCTTGATGTGGCGGCCGGGCGTCGGGTCATACTGGAAGATGCGGGCCATGCCGGGATTGAACCGCGCGCCGTGCATGGGCAGCTCGATTCCGCTGGCCGTGACGAGACATTCCTCGCCCTTGCCGAGCGCCCTCGCCGCGCCGCGGGACGCCAGGTTCAGCTGGACGCCGATGCCCTCGTAGGCGCAGATTTTTTCGGCGATGGCAATGATGGCGTCCGGATCGCCCCATTTGAGGTCGATGCCGCCCAGCTCTTCCTTCGAGACGATCCCTTTTTCGTAGCACTCCATAAGCCAGGCGATCGTGTTGCCGAAGGAAATCGTATCGTAGCCGTATTGGTTGCACAGATGGTTTAATATGACCGCCGTGTCCGAATCGCCGTTTAAGAGCATGCTGCCGAACGCGCCCAGCGACTCGTATTCGGGACGGGCGGCGTGCTCGAGCTCATATTTGCCCCTGTTGAGCTTATATACGGCGCTGCATTTGATGTAGCAGCTGTCGCAGCCCGTCTTGGCGACCTTGTATTTCGGATCCATAATCATCCCGGTGAGGTTTTCCATCTCCTCCTCGGTCATTTCGTCCGGAACGCCCGCCCAGTTTTTGATCGGAGCGTCGGCCTGCAGAACGCAGGAGTCGTATTCGGCGGACGTGCCGGTGCTTTTGAATTGGGCGACGACGCCGGCGCCCCTGCCGCCCTCCGAACCGTGGGCAATGCATTCCTTATTGCAGGCCACGAGTGCCGCCTCGTCGTGAACCGTGATTTTTGCGCTTCCGCCGCAGACAAGGGCCTTGAGATTTTTCGAGCCCATGACGGCGCCGGAGCCGCCGCGACCGGCCGCGCGATGCTTTTCGTTGATGATGGCGGCCATCCAGGAAAGGTGCTCGCCGCCCGTCCCGATCTGCATGATGCTCAGGCTGTTCCCGTGCTCCTCGCGGATGCGGTCCTCCACCTCGGTTGTCGTCTTTCCCCACAGATGCGTGGCATCGTGGAATTCGACCTTGCCGTCGTTTATATATACATACACGGGTTTTTCGGATTTTCCCTTGAAGAAAACGCCGTCATAGCCCGATTTGCGCAGATGGGGGCCAAACGAGCCGCCGCAGCTGGAATCGTTCCAAAAATCGTTGACGGGTGACTTGCTGACGACGAAGACTCTGGCGCTCAGCAGCGCTTTCGTTCCGGTCATCGGGCCCGTCATGAAGCCGACAACGCTTTCAGACGCGAAGACCGGCGTTTTAGCGGGCATCAGCTCGTAGAGATACCGCGCGCCGAGCGTGACGCCGCCGATGTAATAATAAGCCCATTCGGGGTCTAAATCCCGAATTTCGCAGGACTGATCCGTCAGGTCAATGATGAGTATCTTGCCGTTGTATCCATCCATGCAATGTAATCCTGCCTTTCCTTATATCATCTTTATGTCAACTGATTGATCCTATTTATTTATACTATTATACAACAAAAAGCAAGGCTGACATATAGCAATGTCTATAAAAAAACATGCCGCATTTAGTATCGTCTTACGATACGTTTTCAATTGCGCGCAGATATGGTATACTTGCCGTGCCGATATGGCAGATGACTTTCGAAAGGCGGCCGCCTGGCGGACGGCATGGGCGCATGAGTGATCAGCTGAAGAAACTGTATATAGAACCCACCTCAAAATGCAACCTGGCGTGTACAATGTGTTTTCGGAAAACATGGATTGACGAGCCGTTTGCCGATATGGCGCGGGACGTATTTGAAAAGGCCATGGACACGATGCCGCCCGGGGTTGAAACGGTTTTTTTCGGCGGCATGGGCGAACCGCTCTTCCATAAGGACATTGTCGCCATGGTCCGCCGAGCCGCTTCAAAAAACTGCCGGGTGGAGCTGCTGACCAACGGGACGCTCCTGTCGAAAGAGATGTCCGCCGACCTGCTGGACGCGGGCCTCGGAAAGCTCTGGGTATCGGTCGATTCCTTTGAGCCTGAGGGCTATGAAAACATCAGGGTGAGCAGCAGCTTCAATCTCATAAAAAACAACATCGCCAGATACAATTTCGAGCGCTATTTGCGGGATGACGCAGCCGGCCTCGGCATCGCGTTCGTCGCGATGAAAAGCAACGTGGGCCAGCTGGGCCAGCTGGCCAAATTCGCTTTCCAAAACAAGGTCACCGACATCAACATCTCCAATGTCATCCCGACCGACGAGAGCTCGCTGAACGAATGCCTCTACAGCCGGCTTGTCAGCCTCGAGCTGTTCGCGCAGAATGCCGACTCGGGGTATCCTTCCGTCAGCCTGCCGATGATGGATATGCAGTTTCCCGATGTCCGGGAGGGTCTTCTGGGGCTGTTTGCCGCGGACTGCAACATCGAGTTTAACGGCGTGCCGCTTATGCGGCGGAAGAGATATTGCCGCTTTGTCGAGGAGGGCAACGCTTTTGTCCGGCACGACGGCGACGTGAGTCCGTGTATGGCGCTTTTGCACAGCGCGGTTACATACCTGGAGGGCCACAGAAGGATCCAATACCATCATTCGTTCGGCAACGTCAAAAACGAGCGGCTTGACGACATCTGGAACAGCGGCGATTATGCCGGGTTCAGGAACCGGGTCAGGAATTTCGAATTTTCTCCGTGTATCCACTGCGGAGGCTGCGATTACAGGGACGACAATAAGAGCGACTGCGTGGGCAACTCAAAGCCGACGTGCGGGGCATGCCTCTGGTCGGAGGGGATCATAAGCTGCCCGTGACCAGACTCGACGAAACCGCCTGCCTGTTGATATTTCATTAAACCATCTCCGGCACGCACATGCCGGCAGGCAGTTGAAGAAATATTCCGCTTTTGTTGTTCTTATCATACAGGCCATTTCACGGGGAGAGGCGTGCAAGCCTCTCCCCCGAGTACGTTTCGTCAGGCAGATGTCTGCTGCTCGAGCTGGTTTATAGATATAAGACAAAATGCTTGATCAGGATTTGTCGAAAATTCCGAAAAGGCGTATCACTTTGTATGCGTTTAAAACATTGCGAACAGCAGCCCTTTATGATATCTTAATTGTATGAATCTCAATAATTACAATGTGGCAGGGTGATTGCATGAACGGATACGCCGGCAAAATCGTAATTGCCGATCTGACGGATAAGACATACGAAATCCGGGCGCTCGACCCGGAATGGACCCAATACTACCTCGGCGGCAGCGCTCTTGGCGCGCGGTACCTCTACGACCTGATGCCGGGGGGTACGCCGGTGTTTGCTCCCGAGAGCGTCGTGGGATTTGTCTCGGGCCCGACGAATGCGACGAAAACGTTTATGGGCGGGCGCTACTCCGTCGTCTGTAAATCGCCCGTTACGGGCGGCTGGAACGACGCTTCGGCGGGCGGCAATTTCGGGCCGTACATGCGCAAAGCCGGATTTGACGCCGTTTTTGTGAAAGGCATCTCCGAGCGTCCCGTATATATCCTTCTACGCGACGGAACAGTCGAGTTCCGTGACGCGTCGCACCTCTGGGGAAAAACCGTATCGGAGGCGGACGAGGCGATCAAGAAAGAGCTGGGCGATACCCGCGTCTCGACGGCGCTGATCGGGCCGGGCGGAGAACGCCTGTCAAACATGGCGGCAGTCATCACCGACCGCTTCAGGGCGGCGGCCCGGGGCGGGCCCGGTGCCGTCGTCGGTTCGAAAAAGCTGAAGGGGATCGTGGCGGGCGGCACGCTGGCGGTGCCGGTTTACGACGACGCGCAGGTCGTCGCGATCAACAGGGAGTGGAACGATCACGCCAACGGCCGGGGAGCAGTCCCGGTCGGCAAATTCAAGGTGACGGGCACCTCCTCCGACTATGATTCCAGCGTCTTTATGTCCGACGCGGGCATTAAGAACTGGCTCGGCACGCCTGATGAACTGACCGACGACGAGATTAAAAACCTGACAGGCGCCGTCATGGACCCGAAGTACAAGACGGGCAAAAACGGGTGCAACGCCTGCCCCATTCAGTGCGGCGCGGAGTATCACGTAAAAAACGACACGCATGATATCCTCGGCAGCCGGCCGGAATACGAGTCGCTGGGGACATTCGGGAGCCTGCTTTTAAACGGCGATTCCGATACGGCCGTCATCTGCAATTGGTACTGCAACGAGTACGGCTACGATGTGCTCTCCTTCGGGGGGACGCTGGCGTGGTGTATGGAGTGCTATGAAAAGGGCGTGCTGACAAGGGACGAATTGGACGGCATCGACCTTAAATGGGGAGACAAAGAGGCCATCCTGGCCCTGACGAAGCGTATCTGCGACTTTGAAGGCGTTGGAGCTGTGCTCAACCGCGCATCCCGCGGCGCTGCGGATTATTTCGGCAAAGGCCATGAGTGCCTGGCGGTTGCCAGCGGTATCGAGATCCCGATGCACGGCTCCCGGTACAATCCCGGCCTTGCCAGGACGTACCAGTACGATCCGACGCCCGGACGTCATGTGAAGGGCGGGCTCGGCGTGCCGTACGGTCACCAGCCCCCGGAGGTCAAGTATGATTACTCGGACACGGGCGAGCGGGATAAGGCCGGCCTGGAGGAATGGGAATTCAACAATCTGTCGGGTTTTTGCAGCTTCGGCGGATTTTTGCTGGGCCCGGGCGTCAGGTACCGGTATGTCGACGCCGTCACGGGTTTCGGGTTTACGCCGGAGGACTGGACGAAACTCGGCCTGCGCGCGTTCACGATCCGGGATGCTTTCAACCTGCGCGAGGGTTACAGGCGGAGGGACTTTCAAATATCCGGCCGGCTCGTCGGCAAACCGCCGATGGAGAAAGGTCCGCTTAAGGGCATCACCGTCGACAACGAACGGATGGCGGACAGCTTTTACAGGGCGCTGGGCTGGGATGTGGAAACGGGTGTCCCGTCCAGGGAGTTTCTCGAGGAGATCGGCGGACTGGATTGTGTGATTGCTGATCTCTACGGAGATGCCGGATAACTCGCTGACGCTGAAAATCAATTTCCGCTGCGTGCGGAGCCTGAAAGAAGCGTCGTCAACATCGGTGAAGGAAGCTTTGCCTGTCAATATGCGCGATGCGCATGGGAGGTTTTTATGACGGTAGAAATCAAATACAGCGTGAGAGATATTGTCGGCAATATGCGCGACGGAAAATACGAGCTGATGCACGGCGCGACGGTCGGCGGGCTGATCGCGGCGTCCGAGAACGAGGTCGGCAAGGCCCTTGACGAAAACATCAAGCAGAGCTTTATTTTCCTTGTCAACGGCCAGCCGGCAACCTGGGAGTCGGTGTTAAACGACGGCGACAAGGTCCGAGTGCTGTACAAGATACTCGGGGGCTGATTAAAACCAAAAAGAGCCGCGCGCCGGCTCTTTTTTCATAGGGGGAGGGATACGCGTGTCGCGTTATGAACGCAATTTTCCGGCCCTGTCCGCCGGGGAACAGGAGGCGCTGGCGCAAAAGCGCGTGCTCGTGGCCGGCTGCGGCGGACTCGGCGGCTATGTCGTCGAATTTCTGGGGCGGCTCGGCGTCGGGCATCTGACGGTTGCCGACGGCGACGTCTTCACCGAATCAAACCTGAACCGCCAGCTGCTGGCCACCGGCGAGACCCTGGGAAAGGCCAAGCCGGCGTGCGCGGCGGAGCGTATGCGCGCCGTCAATCCGCTCGTCACCGTCCGGCCGGTGTGTGAGCACATCCGGGAGGAGAACGCGGAAGATGTGGCCGCGGGCCACGACGTGGTCGTCGACGCGCTGGACAACGGTCCCTCCCGTATCCTTCTGGCCTGCGCCGCGCGGGCGCTCGGCGTGCCGCTCGTCAGCGGCGCGATTTCCGGCTGGCGGGGACGCGTCTTTATCCTTATGCCGGGCGATTCGGCGGAGCATCTGTGGGGAGGCGGCCCGTCACGGGCCTCGGGCAATCTGTGTTTCACGGCGTCGGCCGTCGCGTCGGTCCAGGCGGCGGAAACGGTCAAGCTTCTGCTGGGCCGCCCCGGCGTTTTGAAAAACAGAATGCTGGAGCTGGATCTGCTCGGCGGCCAATGGGAGGAGATCCCCCTCCGTTTGAGTTAAGCGCATAAACGAGTGTCAATCGCGCCGTAAACCGAAAAGGTTTACGGCGTTTGCTTTTTTGAAGGGATCGGGTCCCGGCGCCCGCATACGGCGCCCGACCAGCCGTCTTCCGTTTTAGTGAGCGCACAGCCCTTGGGGCAGGCAACGCAAATGATTTTATCAGCGGAGTCATTCCCGGCCCGCTCCGGGCAGGCGGCGCCGGCGTTTTGCTTTAAACCGTGAAGAACGTACGCCGCGGCCGCCTTTCCGACGCGCTCGCCCTCAAGCGTCACCTCGTCGACAAGATCGTGGACGTAGCAGGCGTTTCCGCATAAAAACAGCCATTCGGGGAGGGGCCCGCCGGCCGCGGCCTCCTCGGATAGCTCCCGTTCGGGGATGAGGCCGACCGAGGTGATGAGCGTGTCGCAGGCCATGAATTCCTCGCGGCCGGCGGCGTGATCCCTAACGGTGACGCCCGTGATCCGGCCTGTTCCGTGGACGGCGCCGACCGTGCAGCGCGTCCTGAGCGGGATGTCGTATTGCTCCAGGCAGTTGATACGGTTTCGTTCCAGTCCGCCGCATGCCGCTTCCTTCTCGAGGACGGCGGCAACATTCCTGCCGAGCTGCCTGAGCTGACGCGCCACGATCATGCCCACATCGCCGGAGCCGAGGACGACGAACGTGTTTCCGATGTCGTACCCGCCGAGATTGATCATTTTCTGCGCCATGCCGGCCGTGAAGATGCCGGACGGCCTTGTCCCGGTGATCGGCAGCGCGCCGGCCGGCCTTTCGCGGCAGCCTGTGGCGAGGATCACCGACCTCGCTTCTATTTCCGTCAGGCCGCTTGCCCCGCCGCTCAGAACGGCGGCGCCGTCCCGGCGAAGGCTGATGACGGCCGTGCCAGTCAGCACGTCGATATCCGACGCGTCCACTTGCTGCCGGAACCGTTCGGCGTAGTCCCGGCCGGTCAGCTCCTCGCCGAAACAGATGAGGCCGAAGCCTGTGTGAACGCACTGGTTCAGTATGCCGCCGAGCGTGTTGGCGCGCTCGGCGAGCAGGACTTTCCGAAGGCCGTGCCGCCGGCCGCTCAGGGCGGCCGCCATCCCCGCCGGGCCGCCGCCGATGACGAGCAGATCGTATTGCGTCATGGCAGGTCGCCCCCGATCACATACGAGCCCGGCCCGTCCTTCAAAACGTCGCAGGGCGGCACGCCCAGCTCGCAGGCAATGAGCTCCAGGATTCTCTGTGTGCAGAAGCCGCCCTGGCAGCGGCCGGAGGTCGCCCCCGTCCGCCGCTTGACGCCGTCAACCGTCACGGCCCCGGGGCTTCGGCGGATGCTGTCGAGGATTTCCCCTTCCGTTATGCCGCGGCACCGGCAGACGAGCCGGCCGTAGGCCGGGTTTTCTTTCGCCAACCGCGCGCGCTGCTCAAGCGGAAGCTCGCCGAGCCGCAGCGGCGCGGCCCGGTTCGCCACATAATCCGGATTGGGCCGGGCGTCAAGAAGCGCCGCCATTTTGTCGGCGGCGTAAGCGCCGAGCTCGCCCGCGCAGGTAAGCCCCGGCGTCTTGATCCCGATGAGGCTCAAAAACGCCGGACAGCGCTCGGATTCGTGCACGATGAAATTCGATATCCCCCGGTCTTCCCGGACATACCCGCCGCCCGATGGAGCGGGCGAGACATAAAACGGATTCGGCCGGAGCGCGCCGAAAGAGCGGATGACATGCTCCATGGGGAGCGCCGGGATGACCTCGCTGACGAGCCGGCCCAGCCAGTCAAGACCTTCCCGCGTCGTCGCATAGCCGTCCTTCCCGTCGGCCGGCACCTCGGACGGGCCGACCAGGATATTGCCGTCCACCGTCGGGACGAGAGTGAGGCCCTTGCCCTTGTCCTCAGACTCGTGGAAAACGACGCGGCGGACGACACCGGCCGCCTTCGTGTCCAGCACGTAATAATCGGCGGAAGTGGGAAAGAGCCGGATCGACGGCGCCTGCGCCATTTCCAGGACCTCGTCGGCAAACAGCCCGGCGCAGTTGACGACGCCGCGCGTCATAAAGACCCGGCCGCCCGCCGTGACCCGGTAGCCCTCGCCGAGCCTTTCGACAGCGGTGACCTTTGTGTTGAGCATCAGGTCGGTTCCGTTTTGTACGGCGCTTTCCGCCGCCGCGATGCACAGCTCCCACGGGAGCACCGTCCCGGCCTCCGGGGCGTAAAGGCCCATTGTGACCTTGGGATTCAGGTTCGGTTCAAGCTCCAGAACCTCCCGGCGCGACAGCAGGCGCACGCCCCGCGCGCCGTTTTCAAGTCCCTGCGCGTATTTTCCGCGCAGCGTTTTTTCGCCGTTCGGGCCGAAGCAGATCATGAGGGAGCCGCAGGGGGAATAGCGGACGCCGAGTGTCCGGCACAGCTCGGGAAACGACTGCGCCGCCCGGACGCACATCCGGCTTTTCAGGGTCCCCGGCCTCGTGTCGCAGCCGCTGTAGACGATGGCGGTATTGGCGCGGCTCACGCCCGTGCACACGTCCTCGCGCGCTTCGAGAAGGGCGGTCTTCAGCCGGTACCTTGTCAGCGCGCGGGCGGTGAAGCAGCCCAGAAGCCCGCCGCCGATCACAAGCACATCGTATCCGTCCATCTCAGAACCGCTCCCGGACCGTCCCGGGATTTTCCAGCGCGTAGCCGCCCAGCCGGTCGAGCCGCCGGCGGAACTCGGCGCTTTGCAGGATCTCCAGCAGACGCCGGATCAAAAGCGTGTCCCAGGCATAATCGGGCACCAGCAGGTCATACTGCTCGTCGCAGACGGGAATGAAATCGAGACCGTACAGCTGCGCGGCCGAATAGATGCCGAGACCGGCGTCGGCCGAGCCGGCGGCGACGAGCGCCGCGACGGCCGTGTGCGTAAATTCCTCCCGGTCATACCCGTAAACGGAAGCGGGGCTGATGCCCGCGGATTTGCACAGATAGTCGAGCAGAATGCGCGTCCCCGAGCCTTTCTGCCGGTTGACGTACCGAAGCCGCGGCATGAGAAGGTCGGAAACGCACCGTATGTTTTTCGGGTTGCCCCTCGGGACCATCAGGCCCTGGGTGCGCCGGACGCACTCCACAAGGCGCACGCCGCCGTTCGGGAAGTATTTGCGGATGAAGGAGGAATTGTAGAGGCCCGTTTTCTCGTCGAGCAGATGCGTTCCCGCCACATGCGTCTCCCCGCGCCGGACGGACATGATGCCGCCCATGCTGCCGACGTGCGACGAGCTCATCGACGTGTCGTTCCAGAAAATGCGCATCAGGTCGGCGATCTCATCGAGCAGCGGGTCGTGGCTGCCGATGGCGACGAGATTGTTCTTCAGCTCCCCGGCCGGCCGAAGCAGACGCACGCGGACGGCCGCGCCGCTTTCATAGCCCTCCAGGCCCTGCGGGATGTTCAGGATGCCGTCGGCTTTCATAAAGGAGCTGACCACCCCGCTGCCCCGGCTGAGGGGAGAGGCAATCAGCCGGTCCTGGACATAGCCCAGCCGGACGCGGATGAATTCCTCGTATTTCAGCGAGGAGACGACGGCTTTTGACAAGACGGCCTCCTCGAAATCGTCGTCGTACGAGCGCCGCTTCGTCAGGGCGGCGACCAGCGGCCGCAGCAGCTCTTCTATGACGATGATGCCGGAGACGGGATACCCGGGAACGCCGAGGATCGGCTTATTCCCCCGATATCCGAGGATGGCCGGCTTGCCGGGCTTGATGGCCAGGCCGTGGTACAAAACGCTTCCGACCTCGCGGATGGCCGCGGCGCTGTAATCCTCGCGTCCGGCCGACGAGCCGGCGTTGAGCAGCACGATGTCGCACGTGTCGAGGGCCTGTGAGACGGCGTCCTTGATCAGGGACAGCTCGTCCCGCACAATCGGAAAGACGACGGTCTCCGCGCCCCACCGGCGAAGCATGGCCGAAAAGATCGACGCGTTGAATTCGGGGATCTCGCCTTCCCGAGGGTCGGCGGCGGGCGGCACGACCTCGTCGCCCGTCGGTATGATGCCGACGACCGGTTTCTTGACGACGGGGACCTCCCGGACGCCGCCGGCGAGCAGGGCGCCGATCGCCGAAGGGCTGATCTCGGTAAACGAGGCGAGGAGCAGCTCGCCGGCACAGATGTCTTCGCCGATCTGCCGGATGTGCTGCCAGGGTGAGGCCGACTGGTACAGGAGGACGCCGTCGCCCTCTTCAATGACATCCTCGACCATGACGACGGCATCCGCGCCGGGCGGCAGGGGATCGCCCGTATCGACAACGGCGAATTGATCCTTTTTGAGAAAAACGGGCGTCGTTTCGGTGGCGCCGAACGTGAGGCTCGCGTCCAGCGCGATGCCGTCCATCGCGCTGGCGTTGTAATGCGGCGAACTGATCCGCGCATAAACGGCCCCGGCGGTGACCCTGCCGGACGACTCGCGGACGTGGATCGTTTCCGAAGACGGCGCCATGCCGTTTTTGACGAGCAGCGCGATATATTCCTCGCGCGCCTTGGCGAGCGGGACGTTGGTCAGATATTCAAAACCCATAGATTTTTCCTCCTCGGATGTTAGTCCCAAAGCGTGACCGGAACGGTCGAGCCCCGCGCAAGGCCTTCGCAGTCCCTTGGTATGCAGATATAGCCGTCTGTGCGGGACAGGATGGTGATAAGGCCCGATTTCCCGTGTACAAGGCGGGCGGCCGGCATATCGGGGGCCGACTCCAGCCGGACGCCGATATATTCGGCGCGGCCGTGATTTGAAGAGACGGCCGAAGCCAGCCGCGCCGTCACGGGGCGGCTGATATGCGCGTACCCAAGCAGCCGGTCTAAAAGCGGACGCACAAAAAGCTGTGAAACGAAGTAAGCTGCGACCGGGTGGCCGGGCAGGCCGAAGACGGGTTTTCCGCCGATCACGCCGAGAATGGTCGGCTTGCCGGGCTTTATAGCGATGCCGTGCAGCAGGATGCTGCCGTTTTTTTCGATGACGCGCGCCGTTTGGTCCTTCGCGCCGACGGAGCTGCCGCCGGAGACCAGCACGACGTCGCATTCCGACACGGCTTTCGTCACAGCGGCATCCAAAAGCGCGGGATCGTCCCGAACGATGCCGTAGGAAACGGTATGGCAGCCAAGCCGGCCGCCAAGGGCGGACAGGAGCGGCGCGTTCACTTCACGGATTTGGCCCTTTATCGGCTTTTCCGTAAAATCGACGAGCTCGTCGCCGGTCGAAAGGATGCCGACGACCGGAATTGTGCGGACACGGACATGGGCGACGCCCAGGGCGGCAAGCGCGCCGATGTTATGCGCGTACAGCCGGCATCCCGATTTGAGCAGTCTGTCGCGGGGCTTCACGTCGTCGCCGCGAAAGATCATATTGTCGCCCGGCGCCGCCGGTTTCAGGACGCCGACGGTGCCGTCCCCGTAATCCTCCGTATGTTCGAGCATGACGACGGCATCGGCGCCGTCGGGCACGTCGCCGCCGGTCGGAACAGACATGCAGGCGCCGGCCTTCAAAGCGTCCGGAGCGGCCACGCCCATGCGGATTTCTCCTGCCAGAGGCAGGATCGCCGGGATGCTCTCCGAAGAGCCGAACGTGTCGCCGGCCCTGACGGCATACCCGTCGACGGCGGATCGGTTGAAATCCGGGACATATTCCTCCGCGACGACATCGGCGGAGAGGATTCTGCCGCAGGCCTCCGTTATTTGTACCAGTTCGTCCGGAAGGCTGACCGCAAACGAATCATGGATGATTTCGAGGACCTCTTCCGGGGTCTTTGCATATAGCACCGCTTCACCTTCATAAAACGTATTGAGCCCAATTATTGTACCACTTTATTCGACATAATTGCAATGTTATCCAGTGCCGGGGCTATCCCCCGGCTGCGGGACCGAGGGCCGCCCCCGGCAAGCTGCGGACAAAAACATACCAGCTTAAAGCAATCAATGTAACGTCCGCGGATTCAGGCGCTTACATTTTGTTTCACAAATAAAAGCCGGGGAAGCCGGCGTTAAGGATCGATCAATTCAGACGGCTTTCTTAGCAAAACAGAAGTTTGTATGAACATTTACTGCTGATATAACTCAGCCTTTTCCAGTAACCCGATAGAATGGGCCGGTATATGCGCCCTGAAGGAGACCGTGCTGCGACGCAGTTTTGCGTTCAGATGCAAAATTACATCATTTTCTGAAAATAATTGCACGGGCCCAGGAAAAGCAAGCAGGAATCGGGCTTTTAAGCAAGAGGCCGTTTATTAATAATCCCGATATAGATGAAAAGATTCATTTTGCTGTCATGCAAGTTGTATAAAAAGAAGGTTGATATTTTGTCATAGTACGTGTAACGATCAATTGACATATTTTCAAAAGAAGTGTACGATAAGTTAAAAAGAGAGGTAACGCTTACATCAAATTATCATATAAGTGCGAAGCGTTGCCAAAAAGCCGCGACCGTCATCATACCGCTGCGGCTATTGCGCTTTACCGCGTGCCGACAAGAAATAATAAAACGGGGGCGTACGTATTGTGAACAGAGCATTGGAGATCTACAGGCAGCTCAAACAACTCCAGGTCTATGACATCAGCCCGGTTATACATACGAAGATGCCCGCCTATCCGACCCATCCGAACTGCTGGGTTCTCAAAGGCGTCCGGACGCGCGCCGAAAACGGGTATAACTGCAATATGCTTGTCATCGGAGAGCATATGGGTGCGCATATCGACGCGCCGATGCACACCTGCTCAGATCCCGGCGCGATCTCGATCGACATGTTCCCCGCGGACTATTTTGTGGCCCCCTACAAGAAATATGCCCTGGACCGCTATCGTCCGCAGCCCGGTGAGTTCATCGATGTCGACAAACTGCGGGAATGCGAGGCGCGGGACGGTTTTTCCGTCGACGAAGGCGACATTGTGCTCCTTCAGTACGGCTATGACAAATACTATTTCGCGGAGGAGGAAGGGCGGCTCGAGAATTTTTACGGTTCCAACGCCCCCGGGCTCACCGAAGCGGCCAACCAATATCTGCTGGATAAAAAGATCAGGGCCATCGGCGCCGATTCCAGTACCTGCGAAATCGCGGCGAAGGACGGCAGGTTTATCGGTATCGACAGAAGCGGTCACGAAATCTACTACCATCCGAACAACATCCCCATTATGGAAAATTTTGTGAATCTGGGCGCCGCTCCCGCCGAAGGTCTGTTCATCGCGCTGCCCTGGAAGATCAAAGGGGGGTCCGGCAGCCCTGTCCAGGTCCTTCTTTACGGGTGAATCCGGCGGAAGGCCGCCCTATAACGAATAAAGTAAATTTAAACAATACAATTTGGAGGCTGGCAAACAAGATGAGTAAACAAACGCAGGCGTATACGA
>CAYMLM010000050.1:0-14935 GCA_964391385.1 uncultured Papillibacter sp. | reverse complement strand
CGCGATAATGAGCGGTGACTGGAGTTCAGACGTGTGCTCTTTCCGATCTGCTGCTTCGTCCCGTGATCCAGCAGATACGTCGGGAAGCCGCCGCTGATGCAGGCCGTGTCGCCGAGGATTTTCTTTGCATTCGGCATATCGACCTTCTCGAAGTGGTAGAGAACCTTCCCCTTCGGGACCTCCTTGAGGCATTCCAGCCGCGTGTCGTATCCGCCCTCGGTATAGATATAAGGAACGAGGCCGGCCTCTATGATGGTGTGGATAATCTCCCGGAGGTCGTTCCAGTAGAACGTCCTGTACTGCTCCGGGTTCATGAAGGTGTCCATGCCCTTGTGCAGCGGCATGAAGACATGCCTGCCGGGAAAGAGCTTACCCAGCATCTTTATGTATTCCTTCGTATTTACGAGATCCTCGCGGCAGAACTGGAGGACAAGCTCCTCGCGCATCATCATGTCCATCATACCGTCCAGCGTGCCGCGCAACATATCGCTGTAGTTGTCGTACGGGACGCCCGCCAGCGCCTTGGCCAGCACGGGGAAGCCCTTTTCCTCGATTTCCTCGTCAAACTGACTGACAAGCGCCATGTTGGCTTCGTTCAGCTCGTTTATCTTCCAAAGGGTCTCGATCATCTTTTTCGTATCGGGCGAACTGAGCGTCTGAGCCATGCCCAGATGACCGCCGAACATCGTATTTGCGGCCAGATTCCATTTGGCCATCGGCTCGAGAAGCTCCGTCGTGCGCGCCATGGCCTTTGTGACGAACCAGCCTGTGCGGTCGCGCATAAACTCGTCGAACTCGTCTTCGAGCAGGATCGGGAACTCGATGAACTGATGGATGGAGTTTTTATCGATGATGTCGCCCGGCATGCCGGCCCACCGCACGGTCTTGGGACGGGCGAGCTCGTACATGGGCCCGCAGCCCGCGTGCACGTAGGAGTGACCGAGCATATAGTCGGGGCTGTACTCGTCCAGGAATTTGAAGATGCTTTCGCGCGATTTTGACAAATCGGTGTCGTAAAGGATATCCGCCATCGTATATCCCGCGTGGATGTACGGATAGCATTGGGCGATCGGAATAAGCGGCACCGTATCCGGTTCCTTGAGGGCGATGCTGTCGTTGATGCGTTTGAGTCTCAGGTCGTAGAGTTCTTTGTTGGAAGCCATTTGATCACTCCTTTGAATTTACACATGCCTTTGTTCCGCAAGCTTTCCTATAAATAACATACAGACAACCCCGGCAAAAATCAACATGAATTATATATTTGATGCAAATTCTCAGCCGGAACAATCCCCGCCGATAAACCCTGCGGCTTTCAGCAGTCCGAGCGCCCTTTCCCTGTTTGCCTCGCTCATCATCACAAGCGGGCCCGTGCAGCCCATGCCGCTTTCGGCATAAATGCCGTTTTTCCACAGGACCCGGACGGCGTCCTCGACGTCCATGACCTCGATGCCGGAGATGCTCGCGGGGACGGGCTCCTTCGCCGGCGCCGCGGTTTCCCCGCCGTCCGCGCTTTGGGCCGGCGGTTTTCTGAGGGCGCCGAGAATTTCCGTCAGGCCCGCCTTTTCAGCCGCCTTGAATTCCGCTTCAGCAATCCTTTTCCACCCGCCCCGCACCAGCTCCGCCGCGTACGCGAGCGCGTTGGCAATCACCGGCGCGCCCGACGCGCGCGAGATGATCAGGACGAGCCGCCCGTGGTCCCTGCCGATGCCCGGTCCGTAGCCGTATCCAACCGATTCGTAATCGCCGCCCGACGTATACGCCGAGAGCATCTTGACGAGCACATTCCCCGTCAGGGCATCGCACACGAGCACGTCCGACGTCCCGAGCAGCACGTCGTTGCCGCGCATGACGGCGCCGCCGTCCGGCCGGGCCGATTCCGCTAAAACCATCGGATAGCCGCCGGCGATAAGCCGCCTGAGCGCGGCCTCGGCGGTGCGCGCGCCGTCCAGGTTCAGCAGGCTGACGGTCGGTTTGCGCAGGCCGCACGCCTTGGCCGCGATGACGCCGTAAACCGCGTTTTTGACAAGCCCCTCGACACGGTCGCTGCTCGACGTCCCGGTCGTCGTGGCGATGAACATCTCCCGGCCTCTCCCGGGCGTGACAACGCGTCCGACGGTGGACACGCCGATCGGGAACGGGTAGTGCATCGTCACGGCCGCGTCGACGGTCTTCGAGTCCAGCAGCTCCTCCATTTTTCGGCGGCCCTCTTCCTCGTTTTCCGCATAAACCGCCGTGACGCCGTCCGCCTTCAGCGTGCCGACATAATACACGTCAATGCCGCCGCGCGACGCCTTGACCGCGGCATCGAGCACGTTTGCCTCCCCGTGCTCGGAGCCGAGCCCCGTGACGGCCACGCGCGGTTTATTTCCAAAGATGCCGGTCTCCAGCGCGTCCGCCAGCTCGAGCAGGGTGCGGGAGACTGTCTGTGTGAGCTTATCCATCGCCTATTCCTCTTCCGCCATGGAACGGGCCAGGTCCCTCAGGGCTTTCGCGAGGAGGCTTTTGACCTTGCTGTCATCCATCACATCCGTTTCCTCCGCGCCGCCGTTCTTCTCAACGACGAAGGAGACGCCGTCGAACAGATTTGTCATGCGCCCGAGAAAGAGGCTCCCCTTGCCGATGATCATGGCGTTTTGAATCCGGCCGGCCAGGATGTCCTCCCGGGCAAAGCCCAGGTACGGCACGCCCGACGGGATGTGGCCCTGCGTCGGCGCCCAGCCCGTCATGCCGTGCCCGGCGACAAAGTCCGCCAGATCCTTTGACTCGATCTCTCCGCGCTTGGCGGCAAGCGCGCCGATCATCTTGTAATTCGAAAGCGGCACGTCGCCCGCGCCCGCCGGCTTCGTGATGTCCGGGTTCTGGAGCTCCGGCGCGTATCTGTCGATATCGAGGATTTTCATGCCGCACCGCTCCAGAGGCTGCGTGACGAGCGAGGAGATGACGGCCTGAGGCGACGAGCCGGTGCCGACTGTGTGGCGGCCGACGAGCTTCAGGTTGATCTCCGGGCTCGCGCCGTCGTCGGCTGTCAGGATTACGGTGAAGCCGCCGAGCATATCCTCAAGGATCGGCAGGCCTTTTTTGACGTGGTCCTTGCCGTTCATACCAAGCTTGGCCGTGCTGCCGCCGGCGGTGACGGCCACGGCCCTGTAGACGCCCGCGGCAACGAGCGCCGCGCCCTCCACGATGGCGTGAGCCGGACCGGCGCAGAAGCCCCGGCAGTCCGAGCCGGTAGCGCCGGCTAGCCCCGCGATCTCGGCGGCCGATTTGGACAGGCTCCCGCCGCCGCGCTGGTTCATGTCGCCGCACGCCTCCTCGGAGCAGTCGATGACGTATTCGATATCGGCCTTTTCGATGCCCGCGTTCTTCACGCCGTGCAGCAGCGCGAGGACGGAGGAGGCCTTCGAAACAAGGTTTTCGAGCATGACGTGCGCGGACAGGTTCGTGTCGATGTCGTGGGCGCGCCGGACGCAGCCGACGAGCTTCCCGAGATGGAAAAGGCCCTCGGCGTGCTCCTCGTCGACAAGCCTGCGGATTTCATCCGAGGCCAGCCCCTCCCGGATCCGGGCGCCTATGTCCTCCCCGATCACCGGATTCTTCAGCAGCTCCGGCTTTACCGCGGCGACAAAGCCGGCGTCCAGCCGCACGAGGTCGAACACGTCGCACGCCTGCAGCAGCAGCAGGAATTCGTCCTGCGGCATGATCTCCCCGAACCGCCCGGTCCGATTTCTTACGGGACACGCCTTGTCGTGCCACGGCGCCGGGACGGCCGCCAGTTCCTCCGGCGCGACGTTCCCGATATACACCTGATTCGGGAGGTATTCGAGCGCCTGACCGTAGCCGCGGATATGCTGCGGCAGCTCTTTCAGGTATGCGCTTTCGGGATTGACGGTGCGCTCCGTCGTCTGTGTCGTGCCGGCGGTCGTCACCATATCCGGCGCGTGCACGAGTATATACCCCAGGCCTTTTATAACACTTTTCAGTTTCACCACGCCCTTTATCCAGTTTTGTATGATGTAAAGACAAGGCGGCAACGCACAGCGAAGCCGCCTGGTCCGTATGTGTTTCCTATGGCGTAAACACTCCGTGTTTACTTGCAGAATTTACAGTACTGATCCCGGATGGCCGTCATCTCGCCGACGATGTCGTCAACGTCGATGACCATTTCCATCATGGAAACCTGTTCGTCGTAAACAGCGCTGTCGAATTCCGCTTTGATTTCAGGCTCACATACGTGATAAACCTGGAGTCCCAACGAGACCCCTGTCAATGGTCCGGCAAACGTGGGATCGCCCGCGGTGACCGTTTCGGCGGCCAGCCCCGAGGCTTCGCCCTCCGCTGCGCCCAGAAGCACCACGACGTTTTCGGGTCCGTATTTCTCCGAAAACTCCTTGACGCGTTTCTGGTTTTCCAGATCCATTGCGCCCGCGGCCGTTCAGACGAAGCATTCCGTCGAAGAAAATACGATATCCGCGCCGGCTGTTTTGGCGCACTCTTCGATCGCCTGCCCGGGGATGCCGTCACGGTCACCGATAATGACGACCTTTTTCCCGTCAAGTATGCCCATACCTTCCTCCCTTCCTGACTGTTCGCGTGAAGCAGTCACGCAAACTTACATTGATAATCGAAAACGCCTTCCGGCATTTTACGCGAGCAGTTCGGCGAGCATGGCCGCCACGTTTTCCGGGGTGGCGTCGTCCTTGATGAGCTCCTTGAGCTTCTCGCCGTCTTCATAGACGGCGATGACGGGCAGTCCCAGAATCTGCTGGCTGATGGCGAGCCGGCGGGCCTTCGACGTGTTGAGCGCCGTGAATTTGAGCTTGCCGCCGTATTCCTCCTCCAGCTTGTGGACGTGCGGCTTGAGGGCTTCGCAGGGCGCGCACCCGTCGCCGTAGAAGTCGACGAGCACCTTGCCGGCTGATTGGAGCACCTGCTCGTCGAACGTCTCCTTCGTCAGTTCAATCATGCGTTTCTATTTCCTTTCGTTATTCAAGCCCGGAGATGTACCGCTCGGCCTGCGCCGCGGCGATCGCGCCGTCGGCCGCGGCCGTCACGACCTGCCGGAGACTTTTGACGCGGATGTCCCCGGCGGCAAATACGCCGGGTATCTCCGTTTTCATATCGTCGTCCGTTCTGATGTATCCGCTCTCCAGCTTGAGCTGACCCTCGAACAGCTGCGAATTGGGCAGGTAGCCAAGGAAACCGAACAGCCCCAGCAGGCCGTCGTCCTCGCTGGCCCTGAATTCAGTGAGCTCGCCCGTTTTAGTATGCCTCACCGTCAGGCAATCCATGAGGCCGTCTCCGCCGACGCTGTGGACGACGCTGTCCCACAAAAAGCTGATTTTCTCATTTTTAAAGGCCTTTTCCTGGATGGATTTAGCGGCCCGCAGCGCGTCGCGCCGGTGTATAACGGTCACCTTCCGGGCAAATTTCGTCAGATATATGGCCTCCTCCACTGCGGCGTCTCCGCCGCCGGCCACAAAGACCTCCAGGCCGTCGAAGAAGGCGGCGTCGCACGTGGCGCAAAACGAGATGCCCTTGCCGACGAATTTCTCCTCGTTGAGACAGCCGATCGGGCGCGGGTGCGCGCCGGTCGCGAGGATCACCGCGCGCGCTTCGTAGCTGCCGTTGACGCCTGTAAGCCTTTTGATCTCGCCGGTCAATTCGGCGCTCTTGACCGTATCGCCGGCGCGTTCCGCGCCGAATTTTGCAACCTGTTCGGTCATACGCCGGACGAGCGAGGGTCCCGATTCGCCTTCGGCCATCGCGCCGGGGTAGTTGTCAATCTCGTTCGTGATGGCGATCTGCCCGCCGTCCTGCGCCTTTTCAATGATCAGCGTCCTCAGGCGGCTGCGGCCGGCATAAATGCCGGCGGCGAGGCCGGCCGGGCCCGCGCCGATGATGATGACATCATAAATCATTCGCGTAACTCCATGCGTAGTAAGATCTCAGGGCTGCGTCAGGCGCACGAGCGCCTTCCTCAGCATTTGGGCGCGCTCGGCCCTTTCCTGCTCGGGCGGGACGTCCGGGTTGCCGAACGGGTATTTGATGCTTTTGGATTGCATAATGCGGTTGACCCCGATCGCTTCGGCCACCGGCGTCATATTGCACCACTGGACGATGGGGATGCCCGCCTTTTCAAATTCACGTGTGATCACTGCACCGCAGCGAGTGGACGTGCCTCAGGTCGAGGTCAGGATGGCGGCGTCGATGCCGTGGTTCCTGACGTAATCGATCATGCCTCTGGCGATGCTGACGCTGCTCGTGACGGGGGTCGTGAGCCCGGACGTCGAAAGGAAGGCCTCATGCATGTTCACAAAGCCCTCGCGGACGAGCTGCCGCATCGCGTCGAGCGGCACGAGGCGGTTGGGGTCTTCCAGGACATACGACGTGTCAAAGCCGCCGTGCACGCAGGTGTATTCCTCTTTTGAGAGCGACTGTTTGCCCTCGGTGGAATACACGTAGAACGTCGTCGAGGTGCCCGTTTTCATGCCGTCGGGATTGCCCTGCGGGCACAGCGCGCCGTCCGTGATGAGCACGACGGTCGCCTTCGTCAGGTCCATAAGCGGCGGCGGCGCCTCCGCCTTCTCGTCATGCGGCATGGGAATCTCCGTTTTGAACGGCCGGCCGGCGAGCTTGTCGAGCAGCATGTCGACGGCGCGTTTGGAGGCCATGTCCTCGTGCTTTTTGAGCACCATCCAGCCCCGTTCGTAAAAACCCTCTTTTTCCGGGTCCCGCTCGAGCGTCCCGTCGTAGAGCTTGAAGGCAAATTCAGCCATCTTCTTCGTTTCCTGAGCCATCTTCCGGGCGTTGTCGCCGGCCTTCAGGATGAAAAGGTCCGTGGCGTAGATCTCCCTGCCGGGATTTTCCTCGTACATGGCGGTGACGGCCGGGATGCCGAGCTCATTTTTCACCGCGGCGCACAGCGCGCCGCAGACGACGCCGTACCGCCCGGCGTTGAACGCCGGGCCCGCGAAGAAAAGGTCCGGCTTGTATTCCCGGAGCAGCGCGAGGACCTCGCCGGTCACGCCTTCAAGGTTTTCGGCGGCCGTGTTGTCGCCGCAGATGATCGTCGCGACGATCTCCGCCCGGTCGCCCAGCGCCGCCTGGAGGCCGAGGCCGGGTCCGACCGCTTTCTCCTCCGTGCGCACCCCTATGCCGGCGGCGTCCTCGCCCCCGATCTGTCCGAAAAATTGGTTGATATAATGGACGGCTCTAAGTTTTTCAGCCATCTGCACAACTCCTCTCCAGCGGTCTCGACGGCATATCAGAATTTTAAGCTGCCCAACCGGGTCCAGCCCAGCTGGCTTTCGCACCCTTGTATCATCCTGCAGTTGACGGTTAAGGGGCCGTTCTCCGCGCCGTCGTTCGTCGGGATATTCAAAATCGAGCCGATCGTCCGTTCGACGGCCGGCAGGTCCGCCATTGTAAAGCAGCCTGTCGATACGATGGCGTCGGCGTATTTTGATTTAAAGAGCAGCTGCCCGTAGGCGTCGTTGTTTGGGGACAGGAATTCCGTCAGGATCAGCGCTGTCTTGACGCCGTATTCGCCCTCGAGGATATCCGTGGCGAAGCCCATGTCGACCTGCGGATGTCCGCCGCCCTCCTTCGTGATGATGCATCCGTCGGCTTTCAGCTGCCAGCGGACCATCGCGGCCGCCATCGCCGCGTTGCGCTGCTTCCACTCCACCGTATGGTGGACGTTGCTCACGACGACGCCGACGAAGTTGAGGTCGACGCCGTGCCGGCGGTACAGCTCGAGGACGATCGGATGGTTCTGCCAGATATACGTCGGGTCGGCATTGACGGAGTTGTCGTAATCCTTGTTGGTGATCGCCCCGTCGAGGAGCTCGTTGGGGTGCAGGATCACGGGCATCGCCGCAGCCATGCTCTCTCCGTACAGCGTCATCTCGGTAAAGGGCGCATGACAGAACACGTCGGCCAGATACGCAACGCGCGGAAGGCCCTCGAGCCCGTCGCGCTCGAGCGTGAATTCCTCCGTTTCGTCGGGCCGGCAGTCCCTGGCGAGCGCCGCCAGAAACTTTGCCAGCTTCTTGGACGCGCGGTGCATCGCCGTGAGATAATCCTCCCTCGATATGCCCTCGGCCGGAACGGCTTCGACAACGATATGGAAAAAAGCGGCCATATCGCTCATCTCCGCTCCGGCCGCCGACATGTCCAGAAGGCTCGGCAGCTGGACCGGCACCCGGGACGTCTCGGAGACGACGACGTTCCGGAGCAGAAGACTCCGGCCATTTCCGGCCGTCCGCATCGTCCCGATGAGTCCGGGAAACGTCCCGTCCTCGTCATCGAGCCTCAGCATGGGCTGGACCGTATCGCCCAGATTGACGATACGGCAGCTGCTGCCCGGCTCCGCGAGGCTGATCTCAACTTTCGAAAAAGCCGCGTCGCCGGCCTCGCGCTCCAATTCGGCTTTGTCTATATGCAGCGTATGCCCCTCGATAAAGCAAGCCCGGTCAAAAACGACGGCTTCGATATCCACATACAGACGCTGAAGGTTCATACTTATAGATCCTCCTTCATCACAGTCCTGCTAAAATTATACCGTACCGAATCAAAAAAGCAACGCGGCGGCAATGCCAATTCAGTCTGCTGTCATGACGCCTTCGTCATATTGAATAGAACAATGGGCCGGTATATAACCAAATGCTACATCGGGTCCGCCGCGGCGGCCGACGCCTGACGCGCGTCAGGCGTCATTTCTCTCCGCCGATCACCACGACGTTTTTCAAAGCGCCCTTCTGGGCGTCCTCGAGCGCCTGCTTGATCTGGTCGAGCGGAAAGCGGTTGGTCAGGAGGCTGTCGATGTCCACAAGGCCCTTGCGGTACATATCCATATACAGCGGGATATCGCGCCGGAGCGTGACGGCGCCCATGACGCTGCCGGTGACGCGCTTTCCCGTCAGGAGGTCCCAGGCGTTGATCTCCTCCAAAAACTCGTTCTCGTGCCGTTCGTGACCGACGATGACCATCTGGCCGTAGCCGGCGGTCAGGTCGAACGTCGTGCGCTTGATGCCCTTGCCGGCCGTCGCCACAACGGAGTGCTCGACGCCGAAGCCCTTTGTGATCCTTCTGACTTCCTCGACGACGTCGCACTTCTTCGGGTTGACGAAGTGGGTGGCCCCAAATTTCTTCGCCGCCTCCAGCTTGACGTCCATTGTGTCGATGGCGATGATGGGGATCGCGCCGGACAGCCGCGCGCCCATGATGGCCGACAGGCCGACGCCGCCGCAGCCGACGACGGCGAAGCTCTCGCCCGGCTTGATTTTGCACCTGTTCAAAACGGCGCCGAAGCCGGACATGAAGCCGCAGGCCAGGACTGAGCCGATGACGAACGGGATATCGTCGTCGAGCTTGCACAGCATCTCCTCCTGCGCGTTCGTATACTCGGCAAAGCCGCTCGCGCCCGATTGTGTCTGCGTGCACACCTCGCCGTTCAAACGCTTGTACGGGCTCGGCGAGCGGAACGTCATCGGCGGGAGATTCTCGCAGAACCAGTGGCGGTCGTGCAGGCACTGTTCGCATTTTCCGCAGCCGTGGCGCACAAGCGAGCTGAGCACCCGGTCGCCCGGCTTGACGTACGTCACCTTGGCGCCGATTTTGTCGACGATGCCGGCGATCTCGTGTCCGCCGGTGCCCGGGCCCTCAAACGCGCCGTGCTCTCCTTTAAATCCGTGGATGTCGGTATGGCAGATCGTACACGTCATGACCTTGATCCGCACCTCATAATCGCCGGGTTCGGCCAGCTCGACCTCTTCGACGACGATGTCCTCTCCCATTCTGGGAACGAGCGCCGCTTTACATCTCATGAGTCATCCTCCTTAGTTATTGACAAATTGTTTTATTGCGCGCCTAGACGGTCGATCCGCCGTCAATGATCAGATTCTGGCCTGAAATAAACAGGTTTTCCTGCGCGAAAAAGAGCGCCGCGCGCGCCACGTCTATAGGCTGGGCGATCCGGCCGAGAGGCGTTTGCTCGGCGACGGCCACGTATTCCTCGGGTGTCGCGTCGATCTTCATGGGCGTGTCGATCATTCCGGGCGCCAGGGCGTTGAAAGTGATGTTGTCCTTGCCGTATTTTTTCGCAAACGCCTTCGTCTGGTTGATCGCCGCCGCCTTCGAGGCCGAATAGGCCGGCGCTTCGAATATGGCGGTGACGCCCAGGACGGACGTCACGTTGACAACGCGCCCGAAATGGTTTTTCTGCATGCTGGGGATGACCGCAAGGTTCATGAGATAGTGCCCGAGCGTATGCGTCTGGAAGAACCTCATGTACTGTTCAGGCTCGAGCGCGTCGAAATGATTGTCCCAAAACGTCTCGCCCGGCTTCAGCCGCAGCTCGAAGCCGGCGTTGTTGATCAGGATATCGACTCTGCCGAATTTTTCAAGCACTTTCGCGACGCCGGCGTCGACCTGGTCTTTTTTCCCGACGTCCGCCGATACGGCCATTGCGCCGTCCGTGTACTTGAGGCACTCGTCCCGGACCTCTTCGAGCTGGCTCATGCGCCGCCCGAACACCGCGACCTTGGCGCCGCCCTTGGCCAGCTCGACGGCGCAGGATTTCCCGACGCCGCTTCCGCCGCCGGTGACGATGGCGACTTTGTCTTTAAATCCGTATTCCTGATACTGCATGTATATTTCCCTCCCGATCCTCACTGACACCGTATCGTGCCGTTCATTGTATGTGTATAATATACCCTATCTGGTCTGCGATGCCAATAGCTTTTACTGCGCGCCGCGCCCGCGCGGGGTCCGTTCCCAAATGCGCAGAAATAAGACGCTGCGCGTACGTCCAGCACGCACAGCGTCTTATATCACCGCTCCGTCAATTGTCCGGGTACGGGAGCGTTACGTCGGCTATCTCAGCGTAATAATTGAAGTATTCCTTATAGGTGTCTTTTGTAACCATTTCGTTCGCGGCGTTGTAGAACGTGCATTTGCTGCCCGGCTGCCTTCTGTCAACCCACAGGCTTTCATGGGTTGCTGTGCCGTCAATCAAGGCCACAAGCGCACAGACCGCCGGTACGGCATACAGATAGTTGGAGATGGCCAGGCACGAAACCCAGCTGCCCTCATAGCCGGCTTCCCACTCGGAGCACAGGATATCGCTGCCGACATCGGTGATGAGGACCCGGTCTTCATTCTGATTTGCCTCCACGGCACGGGCAACGCCCTGCGCGTACATCTCAAGACAGCTGGTGACAAACCAGTACTCAACTTCCGGGTGGGCGACAAACGTCGCGGCGGCCAGATCATAAGCGGCATCCTGCGTCAGGTCGTTCGTGCCGTCAAGCGTAAAGATAAACTCGTTGCCGGGGAAAAGCTCCCGGAAGCGTTCTTCGGCGCCGACAGCCCGTTCGTTGAGGTCGATATTAACCGTTGTCGTCATGTTCATAAGGCCGAGCTTCGTGGTGTCGATCTCTCCCCAATAGGTCTTATAGTTGTCATTGAGCCACTGCAGCGTTTTCGCTCCGGCTGCTATATCATCCAGGCCGATGCACGGGATGAGATGGCTGCCTGATTCGTCCTGGACGGAGTTGAGCAGTCCGATATAGGGGATGCCGGACTCCGCGAGAACCTCGTTGATACGTTCGGTGGCCGCCGCGTCGATGACGCACACAAAGCCTTCGACATTACCCTGACCGATATACGTTTCGAGATTGAGCACGAACAGGTCCATGTCGTTCTCGCTCGTCATTTCGGTGACGGTAATATTCAGCTCATCGGAGAAATCGCGCATGCATTCCGCCAGCAGTTTGTTGAGCAGCAGCGTGAACGGATACCCGAAGACGATGTCGTACGTCTCTCTGGAGTGCGGATCTACGCCCGATGAAAAGTAACCGATCTCATTGGCCGTTGTCGTCACATCATCCAGAACACTCGGCTGCGCGCCGGTCTCGCCGGTGTCCCCGCCGGCCGCTTCGGACGGCTGAGCGCTGGGGGCTGCGGTTGCGGGCGCGGAGGATTCGGCATCCTCCTGGCCTCCCTTTTGCGCGCAGGCAAAAAGGGTGAGAAGCATCAATACTGCCAGTAAAAACGATAGGGCTTTTTTCATTTGTTTTCCTCCTGCTTTCATTTCGGCATTGGTTATGGACAATTTATGGGCGTTTTCACACATAGCTCATAACGGATTATAGTCAGATTTTTGGTGTTTTATAAACGCATCCCTGATGGAGCTTCCGTTCATAGACGCCTGGTTGCGGCTGTTCCGTTTACGGCTCTGGAATTGGGACAGTTTTGGTCATTTCGTTCAATACTCCCATAAATATTTGTATTTTAAGTATATATTAAGGCTATTTCTTTGTACACTGCGGGTTCTGTATAGCCTCATGCACATTCCGCAGTCACACATTGCCTGCCGCTTTTCAAAAAAAACGCGTATCCGGGATAACCGGTACGCGTTTTGGATGAATGCTCAATTCCTGCAGGAGCGGCCGGATTCAGCCTGCCGGCGGCGGCTCTCCGTTGTCCGTGCCGGCTGACTTAAGCGCAATCCGGCTTAAAAATATGGGGATATTGGGATTTTTGTTGTCCTTACGCCAGGCAACCGCCTCAATCTGGTATCCGACATCCGGCAGATACAGGAACTTCAGCTGGGGTGAGTTGCGCAGGGAGTGCCACACGTTTAAAACGGAGATGCCGACGCCCATTTCCAAGAGCATGACGAGCGTCCCGTAATCGGGCACGATGCGCTGCTTCGGCGTAAAGCCGGCCGCCTGGCAGACCTGCCTGTGCTGGCCGGCAATCGCATCCGAGTCGCTTTCCGCCAGCACCAGAAAGGTTTCGTCCTGAAAATCCTGCAAAGTCGGATTTTCCTGATTGGCCTTGGGATGGCCGCGGGGGACGACGAGGCAGCATTTCTCCATGCGGCTTCGCTTGAACTGAATGCCCGGCAGCCGCTCGGCTTCCGCCTCCGGCATAACGCCGATGTCCACATCGCCGTCCACCAGCGCCTGACACAGCTCGGAGACGTTATAGTAGCACATCTTGATCTTGATATTCGGATGAGTGCTCCAGAAATGCAGCAGGGCGTCTTCATAGCACTCCCCGACCAGCTGTCCCTCAAGCCCTCCGATGGTAAGCGACTCCCGCTGGCCTTGCTGCGCTTCATAAGCCGCCTCGAGCATTTTCTCGTAGTCGTTTTTCATGTTATTGAAATAATCGGCGCAAATCGTCCCGGCTTGCGTCAGCTGGACGGTGTTCCGGCCCCTGATAAATAATTCAATACCCAGCTCGCGTTCCAGCGCGGCGATTTGCCTGCTGAGTCCGGGCTGCGATAAAAACATCCGTTCCGCTGCTTTTGTGAAGCTCAAGCACTCTGCTGCCGCCAGGAAACATTTTATCTGGGATGTATTCATGCCTTTTCCACTCCTTCGGCCCATGGCATACATGCGTGAAATCAGCTGCGCCAAAAAAATCCCGACGCAGGGCCGATCCTTGATCGGCGGTTGAAAATAACGAACGCTCCGTACAGGTTCAATCATATCATATCTCCGGTCATACATCAAACACATGGGCGGATGCCGAATCGTTGTTCCCCCGGCGGTGCGGCTGGGTCGAGGCGCAATCTTTTATTGGACAAATGCCGACCCGTTTATTATTATTTAAAAAAGGGATCGCGACAGACATGTGTCGGCGGCAACAGTTTGTTGCGACTGCCGCCGGGCGAAAAGCCGGTCACAGCGAAAGGAGAACACTATGTACCAATTCAGTCCTGTCTCGGAACGTGTCACGAGACTCAGGGAACGATTCAGAAACACGTATCCGCAGCTGAGCGTCGAACGGCTCAGATACGTGACGGAGTTTTACAAAAATCACCCGGATGAAACGGCAATCCTCAAGCGCGCGAAACTGATCCGGGGCCTGTGCGAAACGATGACCGTGCTCGTGGAGGACGAGGAGCTCCTCGTCGGGAACATGGCCTCGACGTACCGCGGGGCGACCATTTATCCGGAATACGGCAGCTGGTTTCTTTATGACGAAATACGTTCCGGAGTGTGGGACAAACGGACGATCCAGGAAGAATGCTACACCTTATCGCCCGAGGACAAGGCCTACATCATGACGACCGAGGACTTCTGGCGCAAAAACGGGCTGAGCGCCCGGTTTGACGCCACGGCCCCGGACGGTTTGAAAAAGATCGTCGGCACGAACGTGGTCATGTTCGAGGGCGTGGACATGTCCGACGGCCCGACGGGCCATTTCTGCGCCAATTACGACAAGGTTTTGTACAAGGGCTTCAAGGCGATCCGGGAAGAGGCCCTGTCGCATATGTCCGAGCTGGAGGGGCGCTGCTTCGGGGACAGCGCGAGGAAATATACCTTCTATAAGGCAATCACGATCGTGTGCGACGCCGCGATGCTCTTTCCTAAGCGGTACGCGGCCTTATGCCGGGAGAAGGCCGCAGACGCGCCCGAGCCCAGAAAGTCGGAGCTTCTGGAAATGGCCGAAAGCCTCGACTGGATACTGGAAAACCCCGTGCGCACTTTCCGCGAGGCAATTCAGGCGCTTCTGCTGTATCAGATCCTCATGATCCTCGAGGGCGACAATCACGCCATCAGCTGGGGCCGCGTCGACCAGTATCTCGGCCGCTATCTGGACAGGGACCTCGCGGAAGGCCGCATCACCGAGGCGCAGGCGCAGGAGCTGATCGACTGCTTTTTCCTCAAGATTTCGGATTTCTCCAAAACCTGGAGCGCACCCGCGGCGTCCACGACGGGCGGCTATACGACGAATCAGCACATGTCGATCGGCGGCGTGGACAAGCAGGGCCGCGACGCCTCCAATAAGGTAACCTTTATGATACTGGAATCGATGGCTCGCCTGCTGCTGCACGATCCCCCCATGTCCCTGCGCGTGCACGACGGCACGCCCGACGAGCTGTGGGAGCTCGCGATGGAGACGACGAAGCGCGTCG
>CAYMLM010000049.1:0-14937 GCA_964391385.1 uncultured Papillibacter sp. | reverse complement strand
GGTTCAAGCGGGGCTTCATCCGCTTCTGACGTTTTTAATCTGCCTGCCAGCCGCGTTTATTGTCGGATTCGTTCTCAATATAACGCTTTACAGGTGGCTGAGGATTTTCTCGAAGGATGACGTGACGTTCGAGTCCAACGCCATGCTCATGTCGTTCGGGCTTTATTTTATTCTGGCCAACATCGGCTTGAAGATATGGGGCACCTTGTCCAAGAGTTATCAGTTTTTCAGTTACCCGGTCAAAATTTTAGGAGCAACCATCGCCGTTAACCGGCTTATAAGCCTTGGGATTGCCATAATTTTTATCATAGCGTTTTTCATTTTCCTGAACAAAACAAGAATGGGCAAATCGATCAGGGCGACCAGCCAGAGCACGACGGCGGCGGCCATGATGGGCGTCAGGATAGACAGGACCCTGGCAATCTGTTTTGGTACGGGCGGGCTTCTGGCTGCGGCAGCCGGTGTTTTGATAGGCATGTCCTTCTCGCCGACGGCACAAATCGGGCTTTCGAATACCGTTATTGCGTTGATCGTCGTTGTTTTGGGCGGGATGGGCAGCATACCCGGCGCGGTCCTCGGAGGCGTACTTATCGGACTTGTGGGGCAGGCTGTCAGCTTTATCGATACAAGCCTCGTCACCGTGGCGTATTACCTGCTGATCATAGTATTGCTTTTGCTGAGGCCGAAGGGCCTTTTGGGGAGGTAACGATGATTAAGAAATTTAACCTTAAGAAAGAGCTTCAATATATTGTCGTTGCCATAGCTGTCATTTTCTTTGCGTTTGTGCCGCTATTCGGTTCGACATACGTTGTTACATTATCTTCCGTAATTATGATGTATATCGTCATGTCGGCATCCTGGAACATGTTTTCAGGGCCTACGGGGTATATTTCATTGGCGTCCGGCGCGTTTGTAGGCTTGGGATTTTACGCCTCCGGATTTATGAGCAACTATTTCCCGCTTCCGGTACTCATGCTTTTTGGAGGCATAGTGAGTTTTGCTCTTGCAGCGCTCATCGGCTCCATTACACTCCGCCTTCGAGGCGTATACTTTACGATCTTCACGTTCTGTCTTGTAGAGCTTGTTAAAGCTATTATGACATGGTATGAGATCATGGTCGTCAGAAAGCGCGGGCTGAACGTTAAAAACTTCGGCCCGGAGGCGGCGTTTTACGCGATGCTCGTTATGGTCGTGATTGCGCTGGTTGTTGTGATTGTCGTCAGGCGGACACGGTTTGGAATGGCGCTTACCGGCATCGGAGAGTCCGAAGACGCGGCTTCACATATTGGCATCCCCACAACCAGAATGAAGGTCCTTGGATTTGCGATTTCCGCCTTTATGATGGGTACTGTGGGCGCTGTGAGGGCAACGATGCTCAACCATATTGACCCCACCAGCGCGTTTAACATGATGTTTTCGTTCCTGCCCGTTTTGATGTGCGTATTCGGCGGTATGAAAACGTTCTTAGGGCCGATTATCGGCGCAATCGTGTTTGCGACATTGCAGTATAATCTTGTTATGTCAATGCCGCAGCTTTATATGATTATTTTCGGCGGAATCATGATTTTAGCAATCCTGTTTATGCCGACGGGAATTGTAGGGGTTTACGAGAGAATAAAAAACTTGTCCAAAAAAGGCGATTTCAAAAAGGGGGAGGTTACCGATGATGCCAATGCTTGAAGCAACGGGCGTAAGCAAGGCGTTCGGCGGCCTTAAAGCCGTTTCGAATGTCGACCTTCACGTCGACGAGGGCGAGATTTTAGGGCTCATCGGCCCCAACGGCGCGGGTAAAACGACGCTTTTCAATCTTATATCGGGCGCGTACCAGATGGATTCGGGCAACATCGTGTACAACGGAAAGAAGATCAGCGGCATGAAGCCGAATAAGATCTGCCGCCTCGGTATCGGACGGTCGTTCCAGGCCGCGAAGAATTTTGCCGGTATGCCGGTGCATCAGAACGTACGGATGGGCGCGCTTTTCGGGAGGAAGGGACAAACCGCCGCGCAGGCCTCGGAGACCGTGGACGAGGTGCTCGACTTCGTCGGCCTGGCGGAGCTGCGCGACAAGATGGTGCCGGATATCCCGCTGGCGTACCAGAAGCGCCTCGAGGTCGCCCGCGCGCTCGCCACGCGGCCGACGCTGCTGATGCTCGACGAGATGATGGCCGGCCTTAACCCGTCGGAGGTCTCCGAGGCGATGGAGCTCGTCACGAAAATCCGCAAATCGGGGATTACGATCATTATGATCGAGCACGTCATGAAGGCGATCATGAACATCTGCGACCGGATCGTTGTCCTCCATCACGGGGCTAAGATTGCCGAGGGGACGCCTCAGGAGATCTCCACAAGCAGGACGGTCATCGAAGTCTACTTAGGAGAGTGTTGACATGACGATGCTTGAAATAGAAAAACTGAACGTCTTTTACGGCAACGTCCAGGCCTTGTGGGACGTGTCCCTGCGGGTTGAGGAGGCTGAGATCGTGGCGCTGCTCGGGGCCAACGGCGCGGGCAAGACGACGCTGCTCAATTCGATCGCGGGACTTGTCAGGCCGGCGTCGGGACATATAAAATTCATGGGAGAGTCGCTCGACGGCGTCCCGAGCCACAGTATCATGGAAAAAGGGATCGCGTACCTGCCGGAGGGCGGCCGCCTGTTCCCGGACATGTCCATCAAGGAAAACCTTGAGATGGGCGTCTACCCCAAGAGCATGTGGAAGACAAAGCGCGAGGCCATGGAGCGCGTCTTCGAGCTGTTTCCGAAGCTCAGGGAACGGCAGAAGCAGCTGGCCTCGACGCTCAGCGGCGGCGAGAAGCAGATGCTCGCCATGGCGCGCGGCCTGATGTCAAACCCGAAGCTGTGTTTGTTCGACGAGCTGTCCTACGGGCTGGCGCCGATCATCGTGACGGAGGTGTTCAACATCGTCAGGACGCTGCGCGAGCAGGGCATCACGGTCCTTCTCGTGGAGCAGAACGTGCACCAGACCCTTGAGATCGCCGACCGGGCTTACGTCCTTGAAAACGGGCGCATGGCGCTGGACGGCCCCTGCTGCAGCCTGCTGGAAAACGACTACGTCAAAAAAGCATACTTAGGGCTTTGAGCGTCACAAAATCTGAAAGGGGCTGCGGATCGATTCCGCGGCCCCTTTCATCATTCATCCGGTTATTTGTTGTAGAACGTCCGGCCGTACTCGTCGTAGGCTTCCGTCAGCCAGCGCTTTCTGTTTTCCGTCGCGGCATCTCCGACCGGCCCGTAGGCGCTGCCCCAGAAGCAGAAGCCGCCTCCGGGCGCGAAGCGGTCAATTGTCTTGCGGACCTCCGCTTTCACAAGCTCTTCCGTGGCGTTGTCCCAGCCGGCAGGGCCGGAGGAATCCCAGCAGCCGATGAGGCCGAGCTTATTGCCGTATTTCTTCTTGATGCCGTCGAGATCGTTCATGACCTGCGCGGGATTCCATGCCACGATGCCGATGTCAAGCCAGTCGTCGATCTGATCCTCGCACCGGCCGCAATTGTGATGGACAATCGGGATTCCCGCGTCAATGGCCGGCTTATTCTGCTGGTAATGATACGGCTTGATCATATCCCGGAACATATCGAGCGATACAAACGGATTGAGCGCCGTCGCCGTGTCGTCTGTCAGCTCAACGAAATCGGGCTTATAATATTCGATGAATTTTTTCACGACCGCGACAAAGAAATCGGCCATGTACTGGAACAGCTCCTTGACCTCGTCCGGCTCCTCATACATCGCGCACAGCCCCTCGGAGAAACCCATGAAAGCCATGAGCTGCTGGAAATACCCGACATGGAAAAACCCGCAGACGGCGGTGTTTTCCCGGTCGATCGAGGCCAGGTCCTTCTTTGCCATCGCTTCCCAGTCGATGCCCGTCATGTCGGGGGCCTTCACGATGTCCCGCCATTTGGTGATATCCGTAATCATGAAATTGTTCGGCACAGGCAGCGCGGCCCCGCCCGTTTCGGCCGTTGCGATATGCTCGACGCCCCACATGTCGTAACCGCCCTCCGGCGTTCTCCTGTCCACTAAAAATGACGGGGTGACCGGGAGAATGGCGCTCGGATGCGCGCTGTATTTATCGGGCGCCATCCCGTAACGCGGCAGCCATTCCGGCTGCTCTCCGCGTAAAAACATCATGAAGTTTTCTTTTTCAGTCATCTGTTTCACTTGACCTGCCCTTTCTTCTGTTGTTATTCTATGTTATCTGATGGATATGGTAAAAAGCAAGAGAGAAATCATGATAATTTTCTTCACGGCTGTCTCTCGGATTCGGCGCCCGCCCCGCGGCCCGCGCTTTTTTCGAGCGCTGTGATCTGATCGTAGAGCATCTGGTTGACGGGACAGGCCAGATTGTGCTTCCGGCCCAGGGCCAGGATCGTCCCCGAGAAAAGCTCGACCTCGGTGGCCCGCCCGGCCTCGACATCCTGCTGCATGGAGGTCTTCCCCTGGGGACTCAGGCCGTCGATGACGCCGAGCCAATAGTCGATGTCTTCCCGCGTCAGCCGGACGCCCTCCTTTTCGGCGAGGACGGCCGCCTCCCGCATCGCGGCAACCATCGTGTCCCGGTATCTGCCGCCCTCCTGGACGCCGGCATAGTCGCACCGGTACACCGCGGTCGTCTGGTTGGCGCCGACGTTGATCATGAATTTGCTCCAAAGCCGTTTCGGCATGTCCGGGACAACCTCATGGGGTATCCCGGCCTTGAGGAAAAACCGTTCGACGGCCCTGACCCGTGCGGAGGCCGCGCCCGGCTTCGGGTCGCCGAAGCTCAGCTGCCCGGCGTTTTGATAGGTCAGGCGGTTTCCGACCTTGACGGCGTCCATGCCCTACGCCACGCATAAAAGGACCTTCTCCATCCCATAGGCCTGTCCGATCAGCTCTTCGCTGCTGATCCCGTTGAGCAGGGACAGGATGGTCGTCCCGGGGCCGACCTGGTTGCGCGCCGCGTCGATGGCGTCGTTCAGATCCTTCATTTTGACGGCGATGATGACGAGGTCGGCAGGCTCGCCTTTTTCGTCCGGCGGTGCGTACTCAAACAGGCAGCGCGCGCCGTTGCAGAAGACGCCGTCTTTTTCGTACCGTCCGATCCGTTCGCGGTCGGCGATGATTTTCAGCGTTCCCGGCGCCGCCGCCGCGGATATCTTCCGGGCGAACAGCGTGCCGAGCGCTCCCAGGCCGATGAGGGATACCGTTCTGATTTCCATACCTATACCTTCTATAAACTATGTCGGCGCTCTGACTTTTAAAGAGCGCCCGCTCAGTTTTCCGCGGCGGTCTTCAGCCGCCCGTAGATCTCGGGTGCGGCCCGTTCTATGTTGAGCGGTTTAAGCGCGCGGTCCGTAAATGCGTGCATCGTTTCGCCGGTGGCCAGAAGAGCTCCGGTTTTGGCGTTGACGACCTCGTACGACAGGATGAGCCGCACCCGGGACAGGGATTTGAGCTTTGTCAGCACGATCAGCTCGTCCTCGTATCTGGCGGGGCTTTTAAAGCGGCAGGCGACTTCGTACAGCGGCAGCAGGATGCCCTTGGCCTCCATCTCGGTGTACGACAGTCCCGTTTGCTTGATGTAGTCCGTCCGGCCGGCTTCGAACCAGACCGGGTAAACGGCATGGTGCACGATACCCATCTGGTCCGTCTCGGCGTAGCGGACCGTCAGCCTTGTCTGTGTGTTCATGCAGTTCCTCCTCGCGTTTTGACAGTCGCAACACTATTGTACCGTCTGAGCCGTCCGTTTTCAATCACTATTGCGTAACGGCGAAAAAGAGGGCCCTGAACAATCAGGACCCCGGCGGCGCGCATTCACGTTCAGACGATCCGTTTCGCGCCGTACCACGCATTTACATAATATGAGCTCGTCAAGTCGCTGATGATGACGCCGGTCGACCAGGTGGAGGCATGCACGAACCGGCTGCCGCCGACAAATATACCGACATGCGTGACGGACCTTCCGCCGTTCGAGGAGAAGAATACCAGGTCTCCCGGCAGAAGCTGAGATTTGGACACGGACACGCCGTTGCTTCGGTACTGCTGAGACGCGGTCCTCAAAAGGCCGTAATCGAATTTCCCGTAGATGTAATAGGCAAATCCGGAACAGTCGAAGCCGGTGGTGGGGGAACTGCCGCCGTAAACGTACCGGTAGCCCACAAACTGCAGAGCATAAGCGGCAATCTGCTGCCCGAGCGAGGACAGCTCGGCTTTGGGCACATCGCTGCCGTCGGACGTAATATCCATCAAATCGGAGCGGACATAACCCGAGATACCGGCGCAGCTGACCTTGTACCAGCCGTCCTTTATTCCGGTTACGCGCAGGATTGTCCCTGCGGCGTATGTACCGAGAACGTCCGCTTCGGTCGAAGGCGCGGCGCGCATAAGGGTATCGTCTCCGGTCAGCTTTCCCCCGGCCTCAAAATCGGCGTCCGATAGGAGCTCAGACATGTACATGGACGCGACATATCCGACGGTGCCGCAGTCGTTGATGTAATACCACATGTCGCCGACGACATCCAGCACGACGACGGTATCGCCCTCGGACAGCGTCGCCGTGACCGGCGCGGCCGTGTCGGCCCCTGTGCGGACGTTGAGCGCCGCGGCGGTAACCGCCGCGGCCCCGCGGGCCACGGACGCCTCGGCTGCGCCGGCAGACAGGATAGACGTCAAAAGCGACACCGCAACGAGCACAACTGCCAGCTTTTTGATCTGTCTCATACTTTCACCCCATATATCATGTATATGTTTCCTTATCCAAAAAGTTTAACCAATTGTAACCGCTGTGTTACCACTTTGTCAACACTTGTCATTAAGAAATATATTCCGCACGTTCTTTTTTCATGACGGAGCGCATACGAAACTGGTTATCTTTTTCTTGCAACATGGCGCACTTTCAGAGTATAGTATAGTAGACTGAAAGGGTGAGGCATATGTACGACAACATATTGGAGGCGATCGGCCGCACGCCGCTCGTGAGGATAAACAGGCTCAATCCGAAGCCGGAGATACCGCTTTACGCGAAGCTGGAGGGCTTTAACCCGACGGGCAGCATCAAGGACAGGATCGCCCTGAAGATGATCGAACAGGCCGAGGAGGACGGGTCGCTCGTAAAAGGTAAAACGATCATTGAGCCGACCTCGGGCAACACGGGCATCGGCCTGGCGATGATCGGCGCCGTGAAGGGCTACGACGTTGAGATTGTCATGAGCGAAGCCGTGTCCGTTGAGCGGCGGAAGATGATCGAGGCGTTCGGGGGGAGAATCACTTTGACGGACCCCGGGGAGGGGACGGACGGCGCGATCCGGAAGGCGCATCAGCTCGTCCGCGACTATCCCGATAAGTACTTCATGCCCAACCAGTTTTCAAATGAATACAACAAGCTGGCCCATTACTACACGACGGCTAACGAGATCTGGGAGGACACGGGCGGCCGCGTGACGCACGTCGTTTCCGCCATCGGCACGTCCGGCACGATCATGGGCGTCGGGATGGGGCTGAAAAGCAAAAACCCGGACATAAAGATCGTCGAGGCGCAGCCCGTCCGGAATCATTATATCCAGGGTCTCAAGAATATGCAGGAGGCCATCGTGCCGGAAATATACGACCCGTCCAAAATTGACCGCACCGTCATGATCGAATCGGAAAGCGCGTTTGACATGGCCAGGCAGATCGTCCATCAGGAGGGCATTTTCGTCGGCATGTCGAGCGGCGCGGCGATGCTCGCGGCGCTCGAGACGATCCGCGGGCTCGACGAGGGCTTCGTCGTGGTCCTGTTTGCGGACAGAGGCGAAAAATATCTGAGCACGAATCTTTTCAACTGCACTTAAACAGATTATTCGAAAAAATCGTTGCGGGGCCAAAAGGCCCCGCAAATTCATATTAGTAGCTGCGTTAATAAATCACGACGGTGGTATCGACCGGCACATAATCATACATATAAGCCACGTCCTCGTCGTACATGCGGATGCAGCCGTGGCTGACGGGGAAGCCGATCCGCTCGTCCCTGACGGTCGTCGTCCCGGGATAATACAGCCTGGAGTGGAAGGCGTACGAGGTCGTCAGAAAATTGATCAGAGGCTTGACGGTATACGTGCTCGTCGTCCAGCCGGCCGGCCGCTTGCCGATGATGGTGAACACGCCGGTCGGCGTGGAGTGGCCGGGCGCGCCCGTCCCGACGATGAACGTTTTCTCCAGGTTCCAGTTCCCTGCCGAGCCGGTGAAGACGTTGACGCGCTGATAAGCGATGCTCACCCAGACGAGATACTCCGTTTTGCTGGAGTAGCCCTTGGCATTGACCCATTCCTCTTTCAAAATGCCGTCAAAGTCGTTGTCCTGAGCCCAGGCCAGGGTATAATCGCCCTTATAGCCCGTCGTGACAAGGGACAGGACCTCCTGAGCGCTGTATTTATTCCGGTTTTCAAGCGTCAGTGCCTGATCGGCGCGCAGCTCCTGATAGATACCCTCGGGCGTGTTGCAGCTGAGGACGAAGCTCAGCGTCGCCGTTACGGGGATATCGGCGCGGAAATCGATGGCGTCAAAGCTCAGCGCAGCGGTGTCCCGGCTGCCCAGATCTATCTCTTCGCTTGAGATCAGGACGTCCGCCAGATACCATCGGCCCTTGCAGAGAAGGTCTTTGCCGGGCGCCTCGATATGGACCGACGCCTCCAGCCGCTCGTAAGACGCCAGGGTGTCCGGCGCCGTTATGGTGATGGAAACGCCGTTTAAGCCGTAATTTTCATTGACGGTCGCTTCCCAGGCGGTGACCGATATGACACTGCCTGCGGCGTTGTCGAGGAGCACCGCCACGGTGCCCGACCCGTCCAGTGAGGTGTCCGGGCCGTAAAGCTCGCACTGCCCGCAATAACCGTTGACCGTGATCGTATTGCCGGCGGCCCCGGCAAGCGTTTGGATGCTGCCGACCGAGATGCCCGGATTTATGAGAATCCTGTTGCCGCTTCCGCTGATTGTGAGCCCCGTGACAGATGTGCTCACGACGACATCCCTGTTGTCGCCGGTGATTTCAATGTTCGAGATCCTGCCGCCCAGCGTTATTTTTCCGCTTCCTGTGCCGATGGCGGCCGTGCCGACGGCATTCGCGGCTGTCGGCGAGAAGTTGAGGTCGCCGCTGCCGGCGGCCAGCACAAGCCGGTCGATGCTGCTCGAAAAAAGAGTCAGGTTATCAAGGCGCCCGCTGCGGATCACGACAGTCGGCGCTGAAACGTTGCGCAAAACGATATCGGCGGAGGAACAGTCGAAAAACAAGCTGCCGTCCGTAGTCAGGTTTTCGATGACGGCATCTCCCGAAATAACCGCGCCGGAAGCGTCGCCGGACAGTTCGGCGGCGGACGTATAGTCCGAAGCGATTTTATACAGGACCGTGACGAACTCGGCGCGCGTCAGGTGCTCGCTGATATGTAACGAGCCCCCATAGCCTTCGATATATCCGCCCGCCGCGAGCGCGGCGATGGGCGGGCGGTCCTCTCCCGCGAGTAAATGGTCGTCCCTGTATCCGAAGAGCACAGAGGTGTCCTGTCCCGCGGGGACGAGCTGGAAGGCCTCCGCAAGGCAGCGGAAGGCGTCAAGCCTTGAGATGGGTCCGCTTAGGTCCAAACGGCCGTTTTCCGGCGAAATGATGCCCATCGCGACAGCCCTTGCCGCCGCGTCGTAATACCAGTCGTCGGCGCTTATGCCCGCAGTCCCCGAGAGGTCCGCCTTTGTTTCCGCCGAAAACACGCGCGTGAGGATAGAAACCAATTCGGCGCCGGTGATCGGCCCGTCCGGGTCGAGGTCGCTGCCGCCGCCCTCCAGAAGTCCGTCGTTTACGGCTTTAATCATCGTCTGTTCGGCCCAGTGGCCGGCAATACCGGTGTACTCGGCGCCGGCTGCAAAGCCGGCGGCAGCAGCCAGAAGAACGACTGTCAGGAAGGATGTAACGAGGCGTTTAAAAATATGTTTCATACGATACTCCCATGCTATACGCCAAAAGCGGATTCTATGTCTGATATCAGGATACAGGGTAAAAGATGAGAAACTTGATGTTTTTTGCCGCTGCAGACCATTACGGCCGACATTACCCAATGTAATTTCTGACAGTGCGGGCCTGTACTGCCGCGGCCAGGCGCAAGGCGCACGCGAAGCGGGCCGAACCAAGCTCCGCGCAGACAACCGAGACCAGCCGTACAAAGGCGTGACATCGCCTTTGTACGGCTCCGTTGAAGATAATATCGGCAGTATAGACCCCGGACTTTAAAGCTTCCGCGCGTTTTTTTGAGCGGCCTGTTCAAAGATAACAGGCCGTTTCCGAAACGGGCTTTCTCTGCGCGTGCATCGGCGCGGGCTCGGCGTCGTCGGCCGCGTAGCCGAGAGGCATCAGGCTTGACGGCACGAGATTGTCCGGCAGGCCGAATTCCGCCGCGATGGCGACAGGATCGAAGACACACACCCAAACGGAGCCGAGACCGAGCTCCTCCGCCTGGAGCATCATGTGCGTGAGGACGATGCTCGCGTCGATATCGCCGTGGTCCTTGCCGTCGTAATGCCGTTTCCAGCTGACGTTTTTGTCGTAGCAGACGAGGAGCGCCGACGGCGCGCCGTAGACACACGGCGAGCAGCGGTTCAGCTTTTCAAGCGCCTCGGCGCTCTGTATGACGTAAATGCTCTGCGGCTGAAAGTTTTTCGCGGTCGGCGCGGCCCGGCCGGCTTTCAGGATCAGCTCCAGCTTGTCGCTCTCGACCGGCCTGTCGCTGAACTTGCGCACGCTGAAGCGTTTCTCGGCTAATGTCAAGAAATCCATAAAGATTACCCTCCTATTATTATTCCTGCGGCGCCGCGGGCTCCGCGATCTTAATCCTGCTGGATAATATAAGGTTTAACAGCGCGATGGCGGACGCGGCCAGGAAAACGTATTTGTAACCGCCCGGCCCAAAGGCCTCCCACAGAAGGCCGCCGAAAACGGGAATCAGCATGGATGCGATGTGCTGCAGGCTTGTGCCTGTCGACAGGGTTGGCGTGACGTCCTCCGGTTCGACGGCAATTTTTCTGATATATGTTGACCGGGCCATCTCGACGGCACTCATCGAGTTGTCTATGACATAGCAGGCGGCAATGATGACAACGGCGACGCCCGTCGTAAAGATATCGGCGGAGAAAGCGTAGCCGATACAGATGGCAAACAGCACAACTGCTTCCAGCGTGAGGACAAACCGCTCGCCCTTGATGTCTATGGCTTTGCCGATGATTTTCCGGGTGCCGATGCTGACGAGCGCGACGACCATGCCCAGAATGGCAAAGGTCTGCGGCTCCAGGCCGAAAACCTTGATGAGGACCCACGGGGCAAATGTCAGGAAAATCTGGTTTCGCGCGCCGCTCACGACGCAAAGCACATAGAAGAGGGTATACTTTTTTCGAAATAAAAAGTTGATTTTTCTGGCGCTGGGTTTTCCGGATTTCATCAAACCCAGCGAGGCTGCGGCAAGCACATAGAAGCAAGCGGCAATGACAAATGCGACCTTGTAGGAAAGCTTCAGGTAATTAAAGCCCAGGAAGACAAAAACAAAGGCTATGATCGTTCCGGTCAGGCTGTAGCCGCTGATTCTGCCCAGACGGGCGCCGTATTCCTCCCGTTTTGAAAGCGACATACCGATCGACGGTGTGATTGGGAAAATCATATGCGTACCGAGACTGAACACCATCATCCAGATGATCATAATGGCGTAGATGGGCGATAACAGGCCCAGCCCCAGCATGCCGAGCCCGGCGGCGAGCATGCCCAGCATGGCGATCCGGACATCTCCCAAGAAACTGAGAACGGCGAGAACGACCATGATCAAAAGCCCCGGCCCTTCCCTGAACAGCTCCAGGGATCCTCTCGAGCTTTCGGCGAGATGATAGACGTCGCTGAGATAATTATTAAAAATCGACGTGTTGATGCCGGTGCCGATGCCGCCGAAAAGTCCGGCCACGAGAAACAGGTGAAAGTCCTTGTCGGTGCTGAAATTTGATGTGAAGCGCTGCAGGAGGCCGATTTTTTGCAGGGATGCTTTGCCGGGGTTCCCCATTTCTTTCATGCGGCTGGCCTTTCTTTTTTATAAGTAAATTTTGTCATGATTATAGCACAACGGCAAGAAACCCACAACGCAATACTGCAAAAATCGCATGACAAAACCTGAATAAAATCCTTGACCTGCCCGACGGCGCAGACGCTCTTATCGGGAGAATTCTTCGCGCCGGAATTTGAGCCGGGGCTTATGAAAGCGGAGTCAACCCACGGCGTAATAGGAGGCGTAGTAGTCCATTGCCTCGGACATATTTCTGCCCGTGTAGTCGAACGCGCGGTATCCGGCGGGGCTGTGCGCCGCGTACCAAACGGTGCCGTCGCCCAGCTCGGAGACCTCGAAATACAGATTATAGTCCACGCCATCGTACCGGTAGACGACGAGGTATTCCGTTTCTGAGTATTTCGAGACGGAAACGGCCTCGCTGGGCTCGGCGCGGCCCGTTTCCACCGCGCCGACAATGAGGGATTTCTGACTGCCGCTTCCGGAGAAAACGAAATACTCCACCTCGCCCACCGAGTTATAGCACATCCATACGCCGCTCATCGAGTCCCAGAACTGCTCGCTGTCCTCGTCGTCGGTATCGTCGGAGGCGACAGAAGCCGACGTGTCGAGCAGCTCCGTCTGGACGGCCGACGCGCCGACGTCATAGCCGGTGACTGCAAAGCTCACATTAATGCCGACATACGAGCTGTTGATATCTCCGTAACAACCGTATTTATGATCAAAGTAGCCTGTCATGTTGACAGACGCGGCGTTTTCAGGAACGACAGCCGTGATCGTGTCCCCAATCGTATGCGCCTTGCCGTTTTCTGGAGACGTTTGCTCGAGCGGCGTCCCGATGATTTTCCCGTCCTTGTCGTAAAAAGTGATGCGCATGGTCAGCCTGTTTTCAAGGATGTTGTACTCGATGCTGTCCTGCTCGCGGTCGCGCGCGCTGGCGATCATCTGGAGTCCCACCGTATCGCCCGCGGTACAATAACCTTTGTTGTTGTATGTAAACGCTTCGTTGACATTGTTGGATACATTCGGCTCTGTGAGGCGTCCCCCGATGATGTTGAAAGCGTCGATCCGCATCGTGGGCGGCCGGCAGATGCCGCCGGACCGGGCGTTTGGCACGTTATCGTCGAACCGGTCGAATTGTACGCCGGCGACCTCCGGCATGGCGTCGGCGCAGGGATCGGGCGGGGTGCTCGGCGACGGAGACGCGCCGGCGTCAGGGCTTGCCGAGGCGTCGCTGTCGGGGCTTGGATCGGGGGTGCTGCCTTCGCCGGCGTCGGGCAGCATTTCCGGGGACAGAAAAGCCGTCACGGAGACGGTGCAGTCCGTCCAGCTCTCCCGCTGCAGTCCCGTCACCATGACGAGAAACAAGGGATCCTTTCCGTCCATGACGAGGGTTTTAAAATCCGTCAGGCATATTTCGCCCCCGGTTGAGCACGCCATGACCTTATACTTATCCGCCGAGTACTGGTCGATGTAAAAAACCGTCAGCTCGCAGTCCGGATTATCGATCGTAATCACAGGGTCCATCCCCTCGCGGACCGTATCGTACAGCTCCCGGAAAACGAGCGGCGCAAACTGGGCGCCCGCCGTATGGACCCGAAGCGTCGTCTGCCCGACGAGCGTGCTGGTCTGGCCCTGCCGCAGCAGGGAGGCCAGCGCGGTCTCGTCCGGCAGATAGACCTCCAGCGGCTTGCCGCCGGCCAGCGGGTTTAACTCCGTGTCGCGCTGCGGGCTTTTTTCGACGTACCGGTAGACACCCTCGGCGCTGAAGTAATTTTGTTTCGTGCCGAAGCCTTCCGTCAGCAGCGTCTTATAAAAATCGGTGGCGTAAAGGACGGGTTCGTCGGTGAGCAAGGACAGCGTTTCCAGCCAGATTTCCGGCGACGCGGCCGTCATCTGGCCGCCGTACTCGTACAGCTTTAAAATGACATCGTCCCCATACTGCTCGGACAGGTACCAGAAGAGCGGCGCGCGGGCATACCCCTCCGTATCGGCCGGCTCCTCGGGGTAGATGCTCTGCAGCAGATTATAACGGTAGTCGGAAATGATCGCCGGTGATTTTCCGTAGGGCGTGCTCTCATAGTACGTCGCCGTCGCCTCGTCGATCCAGAGGGAGTAGGTGTCGCTCGTCACGTAGTTTTGCTGTACGAAGTGGAAAAACTCATGATATATCAGCTGCTTGATGCCCCCCTCCGGATAGCCCCACTGGAACAGGTTGGCGTTGAAATACAGCGTTCCGCTGTCCGGAGAATCGCTGTACCAGGGCATGGAAAACAGCCCTTCCTCCGCGTCGCCCATGTCGTCGGATATGTACACGTCGATGGGCCAGTCCCGCCGGCCTTCATAGGCAAACCCTTCGGAAAGATAGAAATTGTAGGCGCTCTCGAGATCGGCTAAAATATCCTTGACGTCCGTCGGCTGGAGCTGATAGCGTTCCCTCTTGCCGGCGTTGATATCAACTGGCACATACAGCTCGAAATGCGCCTCGTCTTGCTTCTGCGTGTAGGAATTGTACGCGTACCAGCCCAGCTTGATGATCATGTCGGCCGGCATTGAGACGGTCCCGCCGGCCGCCCTGACCGTGTCCAGCAGCCCCGGGCATTCAGAGGGAACAAACTCGGCGTAAGCCAGGCCGTCTTCCACCTCCGCCTCGATAAACGCGAAATACGTGCCGGCGCTGCCGTATTTGCCGGTGTAGTCGAGACCGACGCCTAAAAGGATGTCCTCCGCGTCATTTTCAGTTCCGCCCGGAAGCCGGTATAGGACGGACACCGGTTCGTCGAGAGTCTCCGCGTCGCAGCTGAGCGCCAGCTGCGTGGAGACCAGTCCCTGCGGAGATCGGAAGAGCACACGTCTGAACTCCAGTCACCGCTCATTATC
>CAYMLM010000048.1:12436-15109 GCA_964391385.1 uncultured Papillibacter sp. | reverse complement strand
GAAAAACGCGTTTTCGACGACTAAAAAATGCCTCTCCGGGACCGAAGAGGCGTGAAAAAGCAGGCTCGCTTTCTGCACGCGGCCGAAGTCCCGTCGGCCTTGCGAGGACTGTCCCTGCGCCTGTATTCTGGCTCGAGCGTCACGGCCTCGTTTCGCCTTCCCATGGTGAAGACGCCGCCGGTCAAAACCGGTTGCGTTTTTCCACAGTGACCGAGGGTCGCGCCCTCCAGAAACGGTGCTGATACTCTTACAGCGGCGGCTCCGCGCGGGATTTTCACCCGACTTCCCAAGCCGTTCGGGCAGCTGCCGCGAAGCGGCCTGCTGCGGGAACGGCTTTGCGCAAAGACATCTGATTTCGTTCATCGTACTGATAAAACGCAGATTTGTCAAGTGGGGAGGGGTTGCGGCTGCAAAACAGGAGGGATTGCGGCTGAGAAACAGGGAAGACTACACCCGTTGGCAAATCTTCAGCGCGAAAGGGTTGAGGCAGCCGTGGGTTTCGACGAGTACCTGCTGAAGGAAATGGATCGCATCATTGAGCAGTACGGCAATATCCATGACGAACTCGAGTCGCTCTGGCAAAACCATATTGTTTTTACATGGCACTGGTGGATTGACGTCGCCCTGGCGGTGCTGCCGTGGGTATTCTGGCTCATTGTGCGCGACAGGAAAAGAACATACAGCCTTTTGTGCGCGGGCCTCTTCACGGCTCTGGTGGCTTCGATACTGGACCTGGCGGGCGTATCGCAGGACGGCTGGAACTACAACACGCTGCTGCTGCCGTATTTTCCGGAATATCTGCCCTGGGACCTGACCATCATGCCCGTCACAGCCATGCTGTATTATCAGTTTCTGCCCAAGGTCAACCCATGGCTCAAAGGCCTTGTGTTCGGCGCGAGCGCCGCTTATGTCGTGGAGCCTGTTTTCATCTGGGCCGGACTGTACGAACCGAGCAGCTGGGAACATCACTATTCTCTGCCGATCTATTTTGCCATTTACATGGTTGGTTATTGGCTGTATAAGAAAAATCTGCGCCAGGGCGGCAACTGCACTTGAAGAGACTCGTACATGACTCCCCCGGCTTTTCGTACCGGGTAAGACGCCCTGATTTGCCCAGGTTTTAGCCGCATGTATTTAGTCCCCGAGGCCGGTTTTATCCTCACATTAACAATAATAATGGAAGATAATGTTGAATATTGTAAGCAGGTTGGGTATAATGCGCATTGGATGACTGCGAAACGTGTGATACAAGCCGGACAAAACTAAACCATGAGGGACGCTGAATGAGCAAGGGTTATTTTGTAATCTCACTGGATTTCGAGCTGATGTGGGGCGTGCTGGAGCGCTCGCGCGAACAGTACGGGGAAAACGTTCTGGGTGCCCGGGCAGCTGTCCCGCGGCTGCTTGAATTATTCAGGGACAGGGGCATTCATTGCACATGGGCGACAGTCGGCCTGTTATTCAGCGATACATATGAAGAGCTTGTGGCAAACATGCCGGAGCATAAGCCGTGTTATGCAGACGCAAACAAATCCGCGTACACCTATCTGGCGGGCATCGGGAGGGGAGAGAACGACGACCCGTATCATTACGCCGCGTCGCTGATCCGGCTGATCTCGAAATACGACGGCCAGGAAATTGGATCTCATACGTTTTCACATTTTTACGCGCTGGAGGACGGCCAGTCGAAGACGGCGTTCGAGCAGGACCTGCAGGCCACAGCCCGGGCTGCGAAGAAATTCAGGCTGACCCAGAAAAGTCTTGTGTTTCCAAGAAATCAAGTCAACACGGATTACCTTGACTGTATGTGTGAAAATGGTATAGTATCCTATCGCGGAAATGAAAAGGGCTGGATGTATTCCTCTTCCAGCCAAAAAGACAATACGCTGTTCAAGCGTATGCTGCGGCTGGCGGATGCCTACATAAATCTTTCAGGCGCCAATTGTTACGCCCCCGGGGAAACGGTCGTAAACGATAGACTTGTGAATATCCGGGCCAGCAGATTTTTGCGCCCCTTCTCCAGGAAGCTTAAGTTGTTTGAAGGTATGAAAATCCGCAGGATCAAAGCCCAGATGAAATACGCTGCCAGGCGCGGCTTGATTTTTCACCTGTGGTGGCATCCGCATAATTTCGGGATCAACACCGAAAAAAACTTAGAAACGCTGGAAGCAATACTGGATTATTACGGTTTCTTACATGAAAAATACGGATTTGAATCACATAACATGCATGAATTGGCCAGAGAGGTGCTAAGCCTTGAAAATTGTCATGCTCACCGGCAAGGGGATATCCTCCAGAATCGTCTATAACGCGTTATCGGCACACTTTCATATTGAGAAGGTGCTGATGGAAGAGCCGGTCCAAAGGAATATATTTATAAAAAAACGCATCAGGAAGCTGGGCGCTTTTACGGTGCTGGGTCAGATGCTGTTCAAACTGTTCGTCGAAACGGTATTAACAGTCACAAGCAAAAAGAGAATCCGTGAAATCATGGAGAGGTTTGATCTCGACGACAAGGAGATCGAGCCCGAAAAAGTGGTTCATGTCGACAGCGCCAACGGTCCTGAGTGCGTAGCGGCGCTGCGGCAGCTTCAGCCGGAGCTTGTCGTTGTCAACGGAACCCGGATCTTATCCGCTGAAGTGCTGGAAAGCGTCGATGCCCGCTTCATTAAT
>CAYMLM010000048.1:0-12426 GCA_964391385.1 uncultured Papillibacter sp. | reverse complement strand
CTGGAGTTCAGACGTGTGCTCTTCCGATCTACGCCGAAATACCGCGGCGTCCACGGCGCTTACTGGGCGCTGGCCAACAAAGACGCGGACCATTGCGGCGTCACTGTCCATTTTGTGGATCAGGGCATCGATACGGGCGCCGTCATCTATCAGACCGTTATCGAGATCAGCCGAAGGGACAATTTCGTCACATATCCATATCTGCAGACGGCGCACGGGATTGAGCTTGAAAAGAAGGCGATTTGCGACATCCAGAACGGCTGCGTCCGGACACGTCCTTCCGGCCTTGAGACCAGGCTCTATTCGCATCCAACCTTGTGGGGTTATCTGAAAAACCGCGTTGTATCCGGCGCCAAGTAGAATCGGCCGTCAGCAAACAGGAGACGCCTTCCGGCGTCTCCTGCTTTATCATCAGTAGCTGTTTTCCTCTTCGAGGTTGCCGCCGAATTTTTCACGCTGATCGTCCCAGGTCAGGTAGACTTTCTTCTCGTGCAGCTCTTTAAGCTGCTCGTCATTGTACCCGAGCTCCTTGAGAATCTCCTCGCTGTGCTCGCCGAGGAACGGGCCGCGCGCGTATTTTCTTTTTTCAGCAGCTTTGAGACTGACGGGCTGGCGGACCATGGCGCGCTCCCCGGTCAGATATTTCATGTTCTCAAACGCGCCGATCGCCCACGCCTGCTTGTCTTCCAGAACCTCTTCCCAGACCTGAGCCACGGAGTGCGGGACGTCGGCCTTGACGAGGATCTCGCCCCACTCGGCGGCCGTCTTTTGTGCGAAAGCCTCCTCGATGATGGCGATGAATTCGGCGTGGAGCTTGTTTTCCGTGATGCTCTTCATCGTATAGCGCTCGTTCCCGACAAGGTCCTCGCGGCCGATGAGGGGCATGAACTTCGGATAAAAGATATCAAACGGCGGCATGGACAGCTGGATGAAGCGGCCGTCCTTCGTCTTGTAGGTGTTGTTGAACGGATTTTCGGCGACCTTGCGGCTGGTGGGATATTTCGTGCCGAGCTCCGTGTACTGGGCGGCCTGGATGGTGATCGCCTGGGCCCAGATGGCGCTGTGGAGCAGGTTGATTTCGACCTTGTCGCCTTTGCCGGTTTTCTGCGCGTTGTACAGCGCCACCATGATGCCGGCCGCGAGGAACATGCCGGTGGTGTGGTCGCCGACGCCGGGGATCAGGTTGATCGGCTCGGTCCCTTTCTGGTACAGCGTGCCGAGCAGGCCGCTGCGCGCCCAGAAAGCCGTGAAGTCGTAGCCGGGCAGGTTGCAGTCGGGGCCTTCCTCGCCGTAGCCCGTGAACGAGGCATACACGAGCTTCGGATACTTGTCTTTCAGGCTGTCATAATCCAGGCCGAGCTTGGCGATCGCCTGGGGACGCCAGTTCGTGATAAAGATATCGGTGCTCTCGAGGAGCTTCATGAGGATCTCGATGCCCTCGGGTGATTTCAGGTCGATAACGAGGCCGCGCTTGTGGGCGTTTTCAAGGTCCCAGGTGGTGTTTTCATACGGGGTGCCCAGACGCCCCTCCGAAACGCCGTTGAAGCGGACGACGTCTCCGCCCTTCGGCTCGATCTTGATGACGTCCGCGCCGAATTCCGCGAAAAATCGCGCGCAGGCGGGGGCGCCGATAAACGTGCTCATATCGATGACTTTGATGCCTTCCAGCGGTTTCTGCATACTCATGGCTTCATGCTCCTTTTGTGGTAGATCTACCTTTTTTCCTGCCCGGTCGTGTCATATGGCTGATTTTATTGTACCATGCGGGCAATGTCAATCTTTAAATTGAGAAACGGTCACGCGCCGTGACCGCCGCCGGGAACCGGCGTTATTTCACAAAGTTGACGGTCCTGACCTTCGGCGCGGGAGATGCGAAGGCCTCCCCGTCCTGATAACCGACGATGACGGCGCATAGGACCGTATTGCCGTCGGGCAGGCCGCATTCCCTGGCGACGTCCGCCCCCGCGTCGCCGGCAAACGCGCCGCGTACGCTCATCAGGTAGCAGGAACCCAGGCCGAGCGCCGTCGCGGCGATCAGCATGTTTTCCGCGCAGCAGGAGGCGTTGGCAAGGCCGTTCGGGTCCCCGGCCGACAGCAGGATCAGCGTCGGCGCGCCGTAGACGGGCTCGTAGCCCGGCAGAGAGGCCCGCTTGACGGAAAACTCCACGCCGGAGTTTAGCATGGCGGCCTTGGCGGCGTCGTTGATCTTCTGGATCAGGTCCTGTTTCTGAATGACGGTGAGGTGATACTGGCCGCCGCCCGGACCGCTTTTCCCGGCTTCGAGGATCGTCTCGAGCTCCTTGTCGGAAATCTGTTCTTTTTTGTACGAACGAACACTTTTCCTCTTTAAAATCGCATTGATGGCATCCATTGGTATGTCTCCTTTAGATTTATTCAGGCCGATTCCAAAAATCCGCCTTTTAGCTTTATTGTGGCCCGGCAATACGTCAACCGGTTTGAGAAATCATAGAATGTTATGGCTTTATTCGTCAGGCGCGCACTCGATCGCTTTCTTGTTGAATTTCTTGTCATATTCCATGAGGCGAAAGGACAGCTCTATGTGAAGGAGCATCTCGTTGTCGCTCAGGCTGAAGTTCAAAATTTCCTCGATCCGCTTTAAGTGGTATATCATGGAGTTGCGGTGCAGATGCAGCGCCTTGGCGGTGTTCGTGATATTCCTGGAGTGCTTCAGGAACATGTACAGGCTGTCCGTAAACGACGTCTTGTGCTCCGCGTCGTACTGCATGAGGTATTCGAGCTTCGGGTGGTAAAACTGCTTCAGGTCGGACGAGTCGGCGCAGGCCTTCGCGATGTGGTAGATGGCGTAGTCGTCATAGGGATAGATCGTCACGTCGCTGTCGATGTGCGTGCCGAGCTCAAGGGCCTGCAGCGACTGATGGTAATGACCCCTGAGGTCCTCCAGCTTCGTGAAGGCCCGGCTGAGTCCGCCGTGCAGTCCGTAATCCTTCAGGAAGTCGCGCAGCTTTACGGCGTCCGACTCAAAGATCTCGCGTTCGCCCGCGTAGCTCGTGATCATCGTGATTTTGTCGTTATAGATGATGGCCTTGCTGCCGCCTATCATTTTCTCCAGATAATCGCGCATATAGGGGATGGAGAAATATGTGATGTCGAACTCCTTGACGTCGATCGTGATGACGTGGATGTATTTCTTCAGACCGAGATTGAGCGATTTGACCTTCTCCTCAATGATGCTTGGATTTTTGAGCCGCTCTTCGATCAGGTCGACGATGAATTCCTCGTACAGGAGACCGCGCGTATAGTGCAGGAATTTGTTTTTCTGCATCTCGGCGGATATGGCGTTGGCAAGCATCGACAGCAGGAGGTAATCGCGTTCCCTGAAGGGCTTGTAGTATTCAATGACGGCGACGGTCGCGACCGGTCTGGATCCGACGGAGACACGGCAGAAAAGCCGCGGATATTTCATGTTGGCCGCTTTGCACCACAGGGGCGTCTCGCTCTGCTCGATCCGGTCGGTCAGCTTCTCCTTGATGTTGATGGAGGCAACCTCGAGCGACAGGGCGCCGTTTGACATAAACTCGTTCCACGCGATGTCGTCCGTCTCCTTGACATCGGACGCGATTGCCAGAGCCTTCCAGCTCTTATCGTTGACGATCACGGGGTTGCCGAGCGCCTTGTATGCGATGGCCACGATGCTCTCGAGCCCCCTGGCCTTCGCCAGGGACGACAGGAGACTGGAAGCGGCCGTCAGCGCGTCGGCGTAGTCGAGCAACAGATTGCACAGGAGTCCGTACAGCTGCTCGAGATCCGTATCCTTCGGCAGGACGGTCAGGTTGACAAACTGGGGCTTTCTGTATTCGGGCGGCAGGGGCTCGTCCTCAATGCACACGAGGTTGGGGGGACAGCGGGGGGGCAGCTCGGAGGTCATGCCGACATACAAGGTGTTCTGAGCGCCGAATTCCGTTTGAGACTTGAGCGGCGTGACCGCCTCGATCTGGATTTCCGTGTTGTTAGACGAGATGTGCTCGGGCCCCAGCGCTTCGAGCCGCTCCCGAATCGCCTTCACTGTGACCCCCATACAGACACCTCCTTCTTAGTAAAACCGGACAGATAAGACAGGACATATGCTTAGGATACCGCAAAACTCGTGATATCCTACGAAATAAAAAAGACGATTTTATTATTTCAAATGATGACAAAATGACAAAAACATTATAAAATATCATTTAGCGGATAAAAAAGCGGTTATAATGGGCGGAGTTTTACTGAGAATAGTTTATGTCTGATATTTTACCGACAGTGACGGAAAATGTAAATACTCTTCGGGAAATTTATCGGACGTCCGTCAAATCAAGAAGCGGAGGTGTTCTTTTATGTTCAGCACATGGAGCAGCCCCAACCCCATTTTATACGGCAGCGGCGCGTCGAAAACCGTCGGCGAGCAGCTGAAAAAATTCGGCTGCGGAAAAGTTCTTGTCGTTTTTGACAAAGGCGTGCAGGCCGCAGGTATCGTTGACAAAATCCTTGGATACATAAAAAACGCTGGGATCGAAACCGTCCTGTTCGACGGGGTCGAGTCGGATACGCCGGACTATACCGTCAACGAGGCGGGTGAGCTCGCGATCCGGGAAAAGGTCGACGGGGTCGTGGCCGTCGGCGGTGGCAGTTCGCTCGACACCGGAAAAGGCGCCGGGCTTTTAATGTCCAATCCGCCGCCGATCAACCAGTACTTCTCGCGGCCGGGGACGCCGCCCTGCGCGGACATCTCAAACCTCAAGCCGATCGTCGTCATCCCCACCACCGCGGGGACGGGCAGCGAGGTGACGCCCGGCGGCGCGTGCGCCGACACGAAAAACAATACGAAGGAAAACTTTATGTGCCCCGTGAGGCTCGGGATTGTCGATCCGGAGCTGACCCTGCAGCTGCCCCCGGCCGTCACGGCCATGACGGCGTTCGACGCCCTGTGCCACGCCGTTGAGGCGGTTGTATCCAACCAGCCGAACAAGTACAGCGAGCTGTTCGGTTTTAAGGCCATCTCGCTCATCGGCGAAAATCTGTTGGCCGCCGTCGAGAGCGGCAGTAACCTGAAGGCCCGCGAGGGGCTGCATCTGGCGGCGACGATGGCCTCCATGTCGATCCTCGGCCCCTACTGCAACATCCCGCACGATATCGGCGCCGTAATCTGCATGATGTTCCACATCCCGCACGGCATCGCCGTGAGCGCCTGTCTGCCGGAGATCTTCAAATTTTATGCCCCGGCCGTTCCAGACAAGCTCAAACGGATCGCCGAGAGCCTCGGCGGCACGGTCCCCGACGGCGCGACGGCCGAGACGCTCGGCGAGATCGCCGGCTGCGCGGTTGAAGCGCTGATGATGAAATCGGGCCTGCCCAGGCTGATGAATTACGTGGGTTCGAAGGAAGAGCTCTTAACGGCTGTGCCGGAAATCATGCGCACACAGATTTTCTTCTTCTCGCCCAGACCCGTCACGGAGGAAGACATCACAAATATCCTCAGTAAAACGTACGACCGTCATCTGAAGATGGCCTGACCGGAGGTGCATTTATGCAAAGTATTTTTTCAAGTCCCAATCCGCTGCTGTTCGGCATCGGGACCTCAAAGCTCCTCGGCGAAAAGCTGAAGGAATTCGGCTGCAAGAAAGTCCTCGTCATTTACGATATGGGCATCAAGAACGCGGGCGTGGCCGATAAGGTCATCCAGATCATTCATGACGCCGGCATCGGCACCGTGACCTACGACGGCGTGCTGGCCGATCCGCCCGACTGGTCCGTCAACGAAGCGGGGGAGCTCGGCCTGCGCGAGAAGGTCGACGGCGTCGTCGGCGTCGGAGGCGGCAGCTCGCTCGACACGGCCAAGGGAGCCAAACTTCTCCAGACGAACCCGCCCCCGATCAACCAGTATTTCGGCCGCGAGGGCGTCGTTACAAAGCCGTCCGTACCGCTCGTCGTCATCCCGACGACGGCGGGGACCGGCAGCGAATGCACGCCGGGCGGCGTCATCACCGACACGAAAAACAACATCAAGACGAACATCGCCGGCGTCGGCTGCGCCGTGAACCTGGGCATCGTCGACCCCGAGCTCACCGTCGCCCTGCCGCCGTCCGTCACGGCCTCGACGGGGATGGACGCCCTGTGCCACGCCATCGAGTCCTACACGTCCAGGCGCGCCAACAGCTTTTGCGAGCTGACCGGCAAAGAGGCTTTCACGCTGGTGGGCAAATACCTTGTCCGCGCGTTTGAAAACGGCGCCGACATGGAAGCGCGCGAGGGCATGATGCTCGCCGCGACGCTCGGCGGCATCTCCATGTCCGGCCCCCTGTGCCACCTCGCGCACGACATCGGCAAGGTGCTGGGCGCGAAGTACCACATCCCGCACGGAAACGGCTGCGCGTCCTGCCTGCCGCAGGTTATGCAGATGGCCGCGTCCGTCTATCCGGAAAAGGCGACGGAGATCACGCTGGCTCTCGGCGGCAGCGTACCGGCGGGCGCTTCGCCCGAAGAGGTCGGCCAGGCGGTATACGATACTTTGCTCACGCTGATGCGCCGGCTGAAAATGCCGAGCCTGCGCGAGTACGGCGAAAAGAACGGCTTTACGAAGCAGGATCTTCTGGCCTTTGTGCCGGAAGGTGTCTACGCCATGCAGCAGGGGCTTGTGAAGCTCTTCGGAGAAGCGACGTCTCCCGTCCCCGCGACGCCCGAGCTCATCGCGTCCATCGTAGGCAGGGCCTACGACGAGAACTGAGGTAATGTTTTATTATTGCGATTTGGCAATGGAATATGTAAGATAAAATAAAAGACACGGCATTGGAGGTTTTTAATATGGCAATGAAAGTTAATCCCGAAGAGATCAGAAACGTACAGGTTTTGACCCCCCGTCTTCAGGAGCTGAAGAGGGAGTGGGAAAACGCCGAGCCGCAGGTCTACGTGGACGACACGCTCCTGTTTACGAAATCATGGCAGGAGACCGTAGGCCTCCCCGTCGATATCCGCTGGGCGAAGGCGCTTGAAAAGAGACTTCTCGAGTGCCCGCTTCTCATCCGCGACGGCGAGCTCATCGTCGGCTCGCTCACGAAGTTTATCCGCGGCAACGGCACGCTGTGCGCCATGAAGCCCAACGAGATCCTTGAGATGTGCAAAAGCGGAAAGTTTGCCCGCAAGACGAGCGACACCGAGTCCACGAAGATTACGCCCGAGGATTTGCAGGCGCTCAAAGAGGACGCCGAATACTGGGTCGCGCACATGCCGGCAGAGACGGTCAATACGTCGCTGGCTTACGACATGGGCGAGGATGTGTTCGACCTCCTGTTCGACAGGGGCTGCGTTTTCGAAGGCCGCGGCGTCCGCTACAAGATGGACAGGGGCCTGTTCCAGAACTACTCGGCTTACGGCGGCGGCGTGGCGCAGGTGAGCGTCAAGTGCGTCGACCACGGCCTCAACTATGTGATCGACCTGTGCAAAAAAGAACGCGCCCGGATGATCGCCGAGGGCGACAACGAGCACTCCCACGGTTCGGCTCAGTTCCTGCGCAAATATTGGCTCCTGGAGGCCTGCATCATCTCCTGCGAAGCGTTCATCAAGTTCGCAAAGCGCCACGCCGACCTCGCGCGCGTGATGGCGGCGTCTGAGACGCGGCCGGAGCGCAAGGCGGAGCTTCTCCGCATCGCCGAGGCCTGTGAGCGCTGCCCGGCGGAGCCGCCGCGCGACTTCTTCGAGGCGGTCCAGTGCGTGCGCATGTATCACCTCGTCTGCTGGAAGGAAAGCTCCGATCGTCCCGAGGTCCCGGTGGGACGCCTCGACCAGCTTCTTTACAAATATTACGAGCAGGATAAGCAGGCCGGCAAGATCTCGGCCCAGGATGCCGCCGAGCTTCTCGGCGCGCTCTGGCTGAAGATCAGAGAGTGCGAGAACCTCGTCACGATCCCGCGCAGCCAGCGGGCGGCCCCCGGTTCGCTCCTGCCGAACATCACACTGTGCGGCACGGACAAGGACGGCAAGGACCTCACCAACGAGATTTCCTGGCTCGTCCTGGAGGCGATGGCGCAGATCAAGCTCTCGGAGCCTGCCATCTACGTCCGCTACAACCCCAATATGGATGAGCAGTTCATCCTGCACGCGCTGCGCTGCAACCGCGACTTCGGCGGCGGCAACCCCGCGTTCCTCAACGATATCCTCGGCACCCAGCGCTATCTTGACCGCGACGTGCCGATCGAGGACGCCTGCAACTGGAACGCGTCCGGCTGCCTGGGCTACCATCTCGACAGCATGGAGCACGTCGGCGGCGGCCACAACATCAACCAGACGAAGCTGTTCGAGCTGGCGCTCAACGACGGCTTCGATCCGAGGACGAAGAAGCAGCTCGGCCCGCATACGGGCGACGCGAGAACGTTCACGAGCTTCGAGCAGGTGCTCGATGCCTACTACAAGCAGCTGGAGTACTTCGTGCCCATCCTGCACAAGATCAAGATGATCTCCCTGGCCACCGAAATTACGGACGGCCCGATGAGCGGCCTGCGCTGCGCGATGCAGTATGAGGACTGCATCCGCGAGGGCCTCACTCCGAAGGAGGGCGGCGCGCGCTATCCCGAAGGCCGGACCTCCTGGCTCGGCAGCCGCGGCATGGTCGACACGGCCGACAGCATCGCGGCCATCAAAAAGCTCGTCTTCGACGACAAGAAGGTCACCATGGCCGAGCTTCTCGACGCGTGCGCGAAGAACTGGGAAGGCTATGAAGAGATTCACCAGATGTGCCTGAACGCGCCGAAATACGGCAACGACGACGATTACGTCGACGAGATTTACGACGATCTGTCCACGAAGGTCCCCGAGATCATGCAGCGCTGGATCGACCCGATCACCGGCAAGAAGCCGATGCTGTTCATCGGCGCGGCCGCCGGCCACATCGGTATCGGCGCCACGCTCGGCGCGCTGCCCAACGGACGCACCGCCTACTCGCCGACCTGCGACGCGGCCTGCTCCGTCATGCCGGGCATGGACACGAACGGCCCGACGGCGGCGATCAACTCGGCCACGAAGGGCCCGTACTCGAAGGAATTCGTCGGTTACGCCATGAACATGAAATTCAGCAAATCCATCCTCAACACGGACGACAAGCTCCAGAAGCTGGCCTGGCTCATCAAGGCCTTCATGAAGCGGGGCGGCTGGCACATCCAGTTCAACATCCACAGCAAAGAGGAGCTGCTCGACGCGCAGGCCTGCCCGGAGCGGCACAAGAACCTGTTGGTCCGCGTCGGCGGCTACAGCGCCTACTTCATCGACCTGCCGCATGAGCTGCAAAACGAAATCGTCCAGCGGACCATGCACGAGATCGTGTAAATCACAACAACAACAATCGGAAGAGTTGCCTTCGGGGCAACTCTTCCGAAATGTTGAATAAAATCGCCCGGGCATCGGTTGCCTTACCCGCCGGGCGGGTAAACGCATGATTCAGCGCGGCTGCCAATCACATTCAAGGAGAAAACCAATGGAAAATATCGAGGGGATCGTATTCAATATCCAGCGATACAGTATTGACGACGGTCCCGGCGTCAGAACGACCGTCTTTTTAAAAGGCTGTCCGCTTACCTGCCTGTGGTGCTCAAATCCCGAGTCCCAGTGCGCGCGGCCGGAGGTGACGTGGCGGTACACGTCCTGCAAGAGCTGCGGGACGTGCGTCAAGGTCTGTCCCGTCGGCGCGGTGACGCTCGACGACAACGGCGTCCGCATCGACAGGGAAAAGTGCACCCTGTGTGAGGAATGCGTCAAAAACTGCGTGCCCGAGGCCCTGAAGGTATCGGGCAAGAGGATGACGGTCGACGAGGTATTCAAAACCGTCAAAAGAGACGCCGACTACTACGAGGCGTCCGGCGGCGGCGTGACGGCCTCGGGCGGCGAAATCCTCGCGCAGGCCGATTTTGTCGCGGAGCTCTTCAGGCGCTGCCGCGAGGCGGGCTTTCATACGAATGCCGACACGTCCGGCTTCGGCGACCCGGCTGCGCTCGAAAAAATCCTGGCGTATTCCGACCTGGTATACTTCGACCTCAAGCACATGGACCCCGAAAAGCACAAGGCGTACACCGGCGTATCCAACGAGCTGATTTTAAAAAACCTTGCGCTTGTCGTAAAAAAAGGCGTGCCCGTCGTGATCCGCATGCCGCTCATCCCGGGGTACAACGATTCCGACGACAACCTGCACGCGCTGGCGGGCGCGGTGCGGGACATCGCGCCGGACGCGCCCGTCAACATCCTGCCGTACCACCGATACGGCGCCAACAAATACAGGATGGTCGACATGGTCTATCAGCTTGAGAACGTGCCCGAAAATACGCAGGAGCAGCTCGACCATGCCAGGGAAATCATCGAGTCCCACGGACTCAAATGCGAGATATCAAAATAATGGAGAGAACCGCAGACACAAGAAGTGAAAAATTAAAATAACTTGAGGGGGAAAAACCGTGATCAAAGTCAAGCAGGAGAGAATTGACGACCAGACATTTGCCAAAATGCGTCAGGAGCAGCTGGCGCAGTGGCCGACCGGCAAGGAAGTCGATATCGACGAGGCCGTCGAATATCATAAATCGCTGCCCGACAGCAAGAACTTCACCAAGCGCCTGGCGCAGTACAAGGCCGAGGGCAAGATCGGCCTGTTCCCGCGCTCCGGCGTCCCTGTCGTTGAGGAAGAGATCAAGCTGCTGCAAGGCCTCAACGCCGTCGGCGTTCAGCTGTTCCCGTTCACGACCGACTCGTACACGAGAAACCTGCAGTTGGATAAATGCCAAAAGGGCCTGGAAGACAGTATCCGGACCGGAAAGAGGAAGCTCAACGGATACCCGATCATCAACCACGGCGTCAAGACGACCCGGAAGGTCGTCGAGTCGTGCGAGGGCGCATTTGACCCGCGTTCGTCGCGCGTGGCCAACAGCTTCGTCGGCGAGATTGCCTTCGCGTCCGGCATGTCCGCCATGCCCAACAGTTTCTTCGGCTGGATCGGCGGCTACGATAAAAAAGCCACGCCCGAAGAGTGCATCCAGACGGCTCAGTACCTCGGACGCCTCATCGGCATGTACGCCGACCGCGGCGTCATCATCTCCACCGACACACACGGCTGGCTCCCCAACGGCGTCATCCCCATGTACGTCAATATCGCCACGCAGATCATCGAAGCGCTCATCTCGGCCGGACAGGGCACGAAGAGCATCGTCCCGCTCATGAACTTCCAGGGCAATATTGCCCAGGACGTCGCGGAGATACGGGTCTGTGAGAAGCTGTTCAGAAAATATCTGGACAAGTTCGGCTTTACCGATACGATCATTCCCGGCATTATCGGCAACCAGTCGTCGCTGTTCCCGTTCCCGCAGGACGTGGGCAACGCGTTCGGCTACATCAACTACGTCGCGATGGAAGCGGCTATGACGGACCTGGCGGCCTGCTCCGTCAAGACGATCGACGAGGCGCTTGGCGTGCCAAGTCTGGAATCGCACATGCAGACGTACGCCTCGGCCAACTGGATCTTCAACGTCGTCCGCCAGCAGAAATTCGTCGCGGACACGCCGGCCATCAACCAGGAGATGCGCATGACGGAGCTCGCCGTCTCCGCGATCATGGACAAGGTCATCGACATGGGCGACGGCGACATTGCCGTCGGCGTCGTCAAGGCCGTCGAGGCGGGCGTGCTCGATTCCCCCTTCTCCATCAACATCTATCCGAGAGACCTGTGCATGGGCGCCAGGGACCTCGAGGGCGCGTGCCGCTACATTGACTACGGCAACCTGCCGATCCCCGAGGAAGTGCGCAAGTACAACGACGAGAAGATCAAAGAGCGTGAGAAATACGAGGGCGTCAAGCTCAACTTCAAGGCCTCCATGGCCGACTTCTGGTGTTTGTCCCAGGCCACGGCGATTGGCACGTTCGACAAGAGCGACGCCAATACGGAAGACGAGAAGATCGATATGAAGCGCACACCGACTATCGTGACCGGCACTTCCGGTGTCGATGCGCACGTTATCGGTACGAAGATCATCTCCAGAGCTCTGAAGGAAGAAGGCTTCAACGTTGTCGCGCTCGGCGCGCAGACGCCGGCCGAGGAATTCATCAAGGCCGCGCAGGAGACCGACGCCGATGCGATATTGATCACAACATTGTACGGCATGGCCGAAATGGATGTCCAGGGCATCCGCGAGATGTGTGTCGAGGCCGGCATCGGCGATATCCTCATGTATATCGGCGGCATTCTGGGCGTCGGCGCGCGGGACTTTGCCGAGGACGAGGCCACCTTCAAGAAGATCGGCTTCGACCGCGTCTATCCGCCGGAGTCCGACGTCAAGCAGTCCATCAGAGACCTCGTATCGGACCTTAAGGCCCGGAACAAAATTTGACGGCGAGAGATCGGAAAGCGTCGTGTAGGGAAAGAGTGTAGGATAGGGTGTAGATCTC
>CAYMLM010000047.1:0-15204 GCA_964391385.1 uncultured Papillibacter sp. | reverse complement strand
TACACTCTTTCCCTACACGACGCTCTTCCGATCTCCGTTTATGGAACGCCCGACGATGAACGTGACGACGTCCGCGTCCGTGAGCATGGCGCAAAGCCTTTCGGCCGGCGAGTTGTGGACGAAGCGCTCGGGATTTTCGTCAAGTATATTGTTGATCTGATTGAGGACGACGGCGCCTTCGGTGATCATATCCACGCCGTCCATCCGGTATTCCGGCGGATTGCCGAACGATGTGCCGGGACTGACAAGGCGGATCTCCCGGCCGAGCTCCCGCGCAAGGACTTCGGCCGTCGTGGAGCCGCATACGGCGCGTTTCCCGGACGCGCTCATGAACCGCTCGACGAAGGGGCCGTCCTTGGATTTGACGGCCGGCGGCCCGCTGAGCACCGTAATCTCGTCCGCGGTCCGGCAGGTGAGAACGGCGACCGTCGTGTCGTCCTCGTGCCGCCCGCCCGATATGCGCTGTGTCATCTCAAGGACCCTGTCCGGTATCTCTTCGGTCGGTATGTCCTGACCGAAACAGTGATTGAGGAAATCCGCCAGCCCCTCCGGACCGATCCCGAAGGTGTAGCCGTGCCCCATGCCCGCCTGCGTCGCACCGTCCGAACACAGGACAAGGCTGTCGCCGACGCTTAGAGTGCCGGAGGATTCGCCGATGACCTCGTAGCCGGCCGTGTAAAAGCGCGGCTTCAAAACCGTCGCCACGCCGTCCCGGACGAGGATCGGCTCCGGCGCCTCGTACGTGTAAACGGAGAACTGGCCGTCATGGAGGACGCGCGCGGCGGAAAAAGCGGAAAAGGGGATGTTCTCCCGGCGGGCCCGGTGCATCGAATCGGCGACCATCTCGCACGCGTGCCCCTGGGACAGGCCGGACCTGAACAGCTCGGACAGGCGGCTGGCGCAGGAGATGGCGGCGATATTGGCATAAACGCCCGACCCGATCCCGTCGCACAGGATAAACTCGGTGAAGTCGAACGTCCGCTCGCATAAAAACGAATCACCGCAGACGATCTTGCCTGTTTTTATGGACTGGCGGACGGTATCCTCGAAAAACTTCATGCGGCTCACCTCATATCGGGCCCTGCTCGTCGTACAGATCCATCAGATGCGTCACAAGCTCCTCGCTGCGCGCCGTGCTTTTCCCGAGGAAATGGGCCATCTCCTGAGAAAACCGGATCTGATGGTCCAAAAGCTCGCGGGCCTGTTCCATCGTCTGCTTTTTGATGAGGTCGAGCTGCTTATCGTCGAATTTGATCTTCGTCACGTCCGTATACAGTCCGACGTACTGCTTCTCGGCGGGCAGCTTATAAAGCTGCTCGTGATACTTTTTGCCGTACTTGCTGCGGATGGCCTCGTATTGATCGGTCGCGCCGGAGGCCATTTTCTCATAGCCGTCGGCATCGACGAGATAGGAGATGCGCCGGCCCAGAATGCCGTTGGTGCACATGAACATCTTCTGAAAGGCCGGGTTCATGTGGATGATGGCGAGCTCATCGTCGAGTATCACGACGCCGTTTGGGCTCGTTTCAATGATCCGGTCCGTGCGCTGCTGCGCGAGCCGGCGCATATAGGGGATGCACATCTCGGGCTCGGCCATGCCCCGGACGACGGCGATGGCGTTGTCGCGGCACGATTCGTACCCGCACGCCCCGCAGTTGAGCTGAAGCGCCGGGTCAAGCTTGCCCTGCGATTCCAGCACGGCGTTGATCGCGTTCTCGTCGACCTGCTCCGTCAGAAGCGACGCGCGGTCGTCCGCATAGCCCGTCTGCGTGGCGACCGTCCGGTCGATATCGGCCGCCGGACCGGCGGATGCCTTTTCGCTGTAGGAGATGACGTCCTGCTTTCTCAAAAAGATGTTCTTGTCTGAAGAGATACCCGGCCCGTTGATGCAGCCGCCCTCGCAGAAGAGCGGCTCGACGAGCCTGAAATCCCATTTGGCGGGCGGTATGTCCAGCAGATTTATGACGCTGCCCGGTCCGCTCAGGTGCACGACGTCCGGGCTCGACGCGTCGCTTGTGACCGCGCCCGTCTTTAAAAGGCCGCCCTGAAGCGGGAAAAGGCGCGCGTTTTTCAGATCCCCGAAGCTTTCAAAGCCGCTTTCGGAGCAGGTGGCCAGATCGATCTTTTCCTCGTCCAGCAAGCTGACAAGCTCGGTGAACGTCAGCACGGCGTCGACGGCGTCCGCGTTTTCCGGCCGCAGCGCCTCGTGTTTTTTGGCCGCGCACGGGCCGATGAAGACGACGGCCGTACCCTCGCCCAGCCTTCTTTTGAGAAGACGCCCGTGCGCCACCATCGGAGAGACGACGGGTATGAGCATGTCGATGAATTCCGGCCTGTATTTTTCGATGAAGTTTACGACGGCGGGGCAGGATGTTGCGATACTGCCCTCGTCCGCGTGTTTGACGGTTTCCTCCGCGACGAGCAGGGCGCCCTCGGCCGTCTCGGACACATAGGAGAAGCCCAGACGCCGCAGGGCGGACGGCAGCCGGGTGGCGCGCCAGCCGTCAAAGACGGCGGCGAACGACGGCGCGACGCTGGCCGCGACGGTCCGGCCGGAGGCCAGCAGCTCCCGGACGGCATAGAGGCTGGAGCGGATCGTTTTGGCGTGCTGCGGACATTCCCGCACGCACGTGCCGCATTTGATGCACAGATCGTCCTCGATATAAGCCTGGCCGTCCCGCACGCTGATGGCCTTGACGGGGCATACGCGCACGCAGCGGTAGCAGTCCTGGCAATTGGCGGTCACCGTATAAACCGTATTTTGTTTTTCATGCTGGCGGTTATGGATATCCGACATATCCGGTTCACCTCCCGGTCGTTTTTTTTTGACAGTAGTATATCAGACATTGAACGGTTATTCAATGCGGCGCGATACGCCGCAAGCGCCTGCCGAGTTGGCGGCAGACGCTGCGGCAGGCCTTCAGCCGGCCGTTGGGCTATATGATTTTTTCGATCTCTTCGGCCGCCTTTTCAATCGTGCAGCGCTCGATCAGCTTGCCGTTTACGGTGAGCACAGGCCCCCTGTCGCACTGCTCGGAGCAGAAGGAGACCTTGAGCTCGGTTTCTTCGACGAGCCCGCGCGTACGCAGATAGTCCATGAGGGCGGCGTAAAGGTCCTGCGCGCCCCTTATAAAGCAGCTGGTGCCAAAGCAGATGTTGAGGTTCAGGACGGCGTTCTGACGGTTTTCCAGGACAAATTCCTCCCCGGTAATCCGTTTCCGGTTTTTATAGTGCGTGTGGAAAAGCTCGTGCGCCTTGCGGCTGTCAAGGTCTTCCTTGTATATCTTCTGCAGGTAGGGGTTTTCCTGAGACGAGTGGACCTGAAGCATTTTGTCGTTGTCGTAAAGCCCCCTCGCGCGGGCCGGTACCGCCAGCCGGTCCCTCGTGACAGGCTGGCCGCCGCCGTTTATACAGCCGCCGGGACAGGCCATGACCTCGACGAGGTCATACGTTTCCTCGCCGCTGCGGATCCTGTCGATCAGCCGGCGCGCGTTGCCCAGTCCGCTCACGACGGCCAGCCGGAGCTTGACGGGCCCCACGACGGCTTCCGCCGTCTTGACGCCGCCGCTGCCGCGCAGCTGGCCGGGTTCCCTGAACGTGCCGCCGCCGAGCTTGTAGGCGGCGTAGCGCAGGACGGCCTCGCTGACGCCGCCGGACGCGCCGAAGATGACGCCCGCGCCGGACTTGAAGCCGAACGGCATGTCGAAAGAGCCGGGCTCCAGCTGCGTGAAGTCGATGCCGCGCTCCTTGATCATGAGCGCCAGCTCCTGCGTCGTGAGGACGAAGTCGACGTCCTTATTGCCGTCTCGCCTGAATTCCTCGCGGCCTGCCTCCGATTTCTTCGCGGTGCAGGGCATGATGGAGACGACGACGAGGTCGGCGCGGGGGATGCCGAGCTCCCTCACCAGCTTCTCCTTGCACAGGGAACCGAACATCTGCTGCGGCGAGCGGCAGGAGGACAGGTTCGGGAGCATGTCGGGGTAATACTGCTCGGCGAATTTCACCCACGCCGGGCAGCAGGACGTAAACTGCGGCAGCCTGTCGCCCTTTTCATAGCGGGCGAGGAACTCGTCGCCCTCCTCGATGACGGTGAAGTCGGCGGCGAAGCTCGTGTCGTAGACGCGGTCGAAGCCCATCATCCTGAGCGCGGACACAATCTGGCCGGTGACGGTCGTGCCGGTCTTAAAGCCGAATTCCTCACCGAGCGCGACGCGCACGGCCGGAGCGATCTGGACGACGACCGTTTTCTTCCTGTCGTAGATGGCGTCCCAGACCTCGCTCGTCTGGTACCGCGGCGTCAGCGCCCCGACGGGGCAGACCTTCACGCATTGGCCGCAGCCGACGCACTCGACCTCGCCAATGCCCTTGTCAAAGCACGGCGTGACGAAGGCTCCGGCTCCTCGGCCCGCGAAGTCCAGGACGCCGACGGACTGGATTTCCCGGCAGACGCGGACGCAGTCGCCGCACAGCACGCATTTTTTGGGGTCCCTGAGGATGGCGTCCGACGAGAGATCCGTCTTCGGAAACGTCTGCGTCTGCTTGAAGCGCACCTTCGTGACGCCCAGCTGCCGGGCGATCCTCTGAAGCTGGCAGTCTCCGCTCTTCGGGCAGGTCGTGCAGTTGAGATCGTGATTGGCGAGCAGGAGCTCCACGATCATCTTCCGCATGTCCCGTATCTGCTTCGTATTCGTGTGCACGACCATGCCGTCCTCGGCGGGCGTCGAGCAGGCCGGGACGAGGCCGCGGCCCTCGACCTCCACCATGCACATGCGGCACGCGCCGTATACGCTGATGTCGGAGTGATAGCAGAAGGTCGGCAGCTCGATGTGCGCCTTGCGGATAAGCTCCAGTAAGTTGCGCTCGTCCTCGATCGTGACCTCGACCGAATCGACGACGGCGGTCTTTGATTTAACCATGGCTGGCCTCCTATATGACGGCAATCGCGCCGAACTTGCAGGTCTCAATACACGCGCCGCATTTGACGCAGGCGTCGGGATCGATCTTATACGGGACGCCCTTGGCGCCCGCTGAAACCTCGGCGGCCTCGCGCGAAATAGCGCCGGCGGGGCATTTTTTTGCGCAGAGGCCGCAGCCTTTGCATTTGGCCGGCTCGATCGCATACGTTTTCATTGCGGCGCACCGGCCTGCGGGACAGCGTTTTTCGAACACGTGCGCGTTGTACTCGTCCCGGAAATAGCGCAGTGTGGACAAAACAGGATTCGGCGCCGTCTTCCCGAGGCCGCAGAGGGAACCGGCCTTGACCGTCAGCGCCAGCTGCTCGAGAAGCTCCAGCGTCTCGCCGTCGGCCCGGCCCTCGATGATGTCGTCGAGGAGCGCAAGCATCTGCTTCGTCCCCTCGCGGCACGGCACGCACTTGCCGCAGGACTCGTTCTGCGTGAACTGCATGAAAAACCGCGCGAGCGAGACGATGCACGTCTGGTTGTTCATGACGACGAGCCCGCCGGAACCGACCATCGCACCGACGGCGGCCAGGTTTTCATAATCGAGCGGCATGTCGAGATGTTCCTTCGTCAGGCAGCCGCCGGACGGTCCGCCGATCTGGACGGCCTTGAAATCGATCCCGCACATCGACCCGTCGTCATTGATCGCACCACCGCCGATATCGCCGACGATCTCCCGGAGCGTCGTGCCGAAGGGCACCTCGATGAGGCCCGTGTTTGCCACGTGGCCGGTGAGCGCGAACGTCTTCGTACCCTTAGATTTTTCCGTCCCGATCCCGGCGTAGGCTTCCGGCCCCATCTGCATGACGACGGGAACGCTCGCGAGCGTCTCGACGTTGTTGATGACGGTGGGTTTGCCGAAAAGGCCCGCTTCCGCGGGGAAGGGCGGCTTGGGCGACGGCATGCCGCGCCCGCCCTCCATCGAGGCGATGAGCGCCGTCTCCTCGCCGCAGACGAACGCGCCCGCACCCTCCATGACCTCGATGTCGAACGCTTTGCCGCTGCCGAATATGCCGGTTCCGAGAACGCCGGCGGCGCGGGCGTCCTCGATGGCGATTCTCAGGCGCGCCACGGCAAGGGGATATTCCGTACGGACGTACACATATCCCTTCGTCGCGCCGACCGCCATGGCCGCGATGATCATGCCCTCCAGCACGCTGTGGGGATTGCCCTCCATGACGCAGCGGTCCATGAACGCGCCGGGGTCGCCCTCGTCGCCGTTGCAGATGACGTATTTGACGTCGCTGTCGTGCACGCGCGTGAGCGCCCATTTGCGCCCTGTGGGAAAGCCCGCGCCGCCGCGGCCGCGCAGCCCGGCTTTGAGCATGATGTCGCAGATCTCCTCGCCGGTCAGCTCCGTGACGGCTTTTCTGGCCATGGAGTATCCGCCGTTTGCGATATACTCGTCGATATCCTGCGCGTCGATGTTGCCGCAGAGCTTCAGCACGGTCCGCCGCTGCTTGGCGTAAAACGGGATGTGCTTTGTGTCGGCGAGCGGCGCGCCGTCGGACGGGGAGCGGACCATGAGCCGCTCGACGAGCCGGCCCGCCAGAAGCGTTTCGTCGACGATCTCCGGCACGTCTTCGGGCCGGACCTTCGTATATAAAACGCCCTGCGGATAGAGCGTCACGAGCGGGCCCATCTGACAGAAGCCCTGACAGCCGCTCTGCGAAAGGATGGCGTCGGCCTTTTCCTTCTGAAGCGTCACGGCAACGGTGAGCCCTTTTTCCCTTATGTAATCAAGAAACCGGTCGTACACGTCGAGCGATCCGTTGGCCACGCACCCCGTGCCCGCGCAGACGACGATCCTGGCTTTATACAGGGACATGCAGTCGTCGAAGATTTTCTTCCGTTCCTCAAGCGTCAAATGACCGGACATGCGCCGCTTCCTCCTCTCGAATGCGTTCAATGAGCTCGACCGTTTTTTCAGGCGTCATGAGCCCGTGCACTTTTTCGTCGATGACGACGGCGGGCGCCAGGCCGCAGGCGCCGAGGCACGCGACCGTCTCCAGCGTAAACAGCTTATCCTCCGTCGTCCTGCGTCCGGCGGACAGGCCGAGGCACTTTTGGATCGCGCGCAATATATCCTCCGATTTTTTGACGTGACAGGCCGTACCGTCGCAGACCTTGATCACGTGGCGGCCCTTCGGCTCAAGCGTGAAATGCGCGTAAAACGTCGCCACGCCGTAGACGGCGGAGGGCGAAATGCCCAGCGCCACTGAAATGAACGTCATGATCTCCTCCGGGAGATACGCGTACTCCGCCTGCATGTCCTGAAGGATCGGAATGAGCTTGGCCGGATTTCGCTCATACCTGTCCAGGATCTCGCAGGCGCGGCTGAATTTCTTCGTAATGCTGCCCATATGAAGCCTCCTTGATGATTGACTGTATCCGTTTTATTTCCTGATCTTCTTTTTCAGATGCTTGGACAGGACGGCCAGGGACGAGGCCATGTTCTCGTTTTGAACGAGGATGTCCTCCGGCACCTTGAGCCGGACGGGCGCAAAATTCCATATGGCCCGGATCCCCGCGGAGACCATCTGATCGCAGACCTCCTGAGCCTGTTCTGGCGGCACGGTGAGAATGCCGATATTGATGTGCATCCGCCGGCAAAGGTCGGCCATCTTATGTACCGGCAGCACCTTTTTCCCGCCGACCTCGGTCCCGATCACTTGATCGTCCGCGTCGAACCCGACGACGATATCGAGCCCGTAGGTCTCGAAGCCCTTGTACGACAAAAGCGCCCGCCCCAGATGGCCGACGCCGGCGAGGACCGCCTCGTCGACATTCCCGTAGCCCAGGTACGTCTCGAGGTCGGCGATGAGCTTTTCGAGCAGATAGCCCGTCCTGGGCCGGCCGCCGCTTTTTATCGCCGCCAGGTCCTTTCGCACCAATACGTCGTTTAAATTCAGGGCCTTTGCGATGGCGGGGGAGGATATGATCTTGATTTGCTCGCTGTCAAGCGTTTTCAGATGATTGAGATAAATGGGCAGCCGCCTGAGCGTCTGGACCGAAATGGGGGGCGAATCCTTTTTCGCTGTCATCGTTCCCGACTCCTTCCGCAATCGATAAATGATTATCGATATCAGTATACCTATTAAACCCCGGAGCGTCAAGGGAATATGTCGGCGATTTTTTGTACTTTGATGATTTCTTAATAACAAAGGCCTCCGGCACAGCGCAATCCCTCTCGGCGCGGCTTGGCGGCGTGACGGCGGCACACTCCGGCCGCGCGAAAAAAGCTCCGACCGGCTATGCCGCGGACAGCATGTGTGTTATAATAGCAAAAACAACAGTGAAAGCGTGATCAGATTTGAAAAGAAAATTCCCGGCATTGTTTTCGCCCCTGAAGGTCGGAGGCATAACGCTGAAAAACCGCATTATTGCCGCGCCGATGACATACCCCATCCTGACGTCGGACGGCTGTCTGACGCCGGAGGCGATCGCCTTCTACGAGCTGCGCGCAAAGGGCGGCGCGGCCGCCGTCACCGTCAGCGAGGTGATCGTAGACAGTAAAATGGGCAAATATTACCCGATCCAGGTCGTGCTCGACGCGCCGAACGCCAAGGACAGCCTGGCGATGGCAGCCCGGGCGATCAAGCGGCACGGAGCGGTCCCGAGCATCGAGCTGTCGCACGGCGGTAAATACGCGCTGACGGACGGTCCGGCGCTCGGGCCGTGCGACGAGTTTGCCGACGGCGTCCGGACGGTGCGCGCCATGACGAAGGACGACATAAAAGCGCTTTTGGGACGATACGCTTTCGCGGCAAAAATGTGCAAGGACGCCGGGTTTGAGATGCTTCTCATCCACGCCGGGCACGGCTGGCTGCTCCAGCAGTTTTTGTCACCGTCGACGAACTTCCGGACGGACGAATACGGCGGCAGCCTTCCCAACAGGGCCCGCCTGGCGCTCGAGGTGCTTGATGCGGTCCGTGCGGCCGTCGGGCCGGACTTCCCGCTCGAGGTACGTATCAGCGCGGAGGAGTACATGGAGGACGGCTATCCGTTCGGGGACGTCCTTGAGTTTTGCGGACTGCTTGAAAACCGCGTCGACCTCATTCAGGTTTCGACCGGCGCGCACCACGGCAGCTTCGACCGCACGCACCCGTCCATGTTCATGGAACGCGGCGTCAACGTCCGCTACGCCGCCGAGGTCAAAAAGCACGTCAAAATCCCCGTCGCCACCATCGGCGCGTTGAACGAGCCGGCGATGATGGACGAGCTCATCGCGTCCGGCAAAGCCGACGCCGTGGAAATGGCCCGGGCGCTGCTGGCTGACCCGTATCTGCCAAAGAAGGCCTGGACGGGCCGCGACGATGAAATCGTCCGCTGCTGCCGGTGCTTTTCATGCATGGCCGAGCGGCTGACGACGGGCCTTCGCGTCTGCGCGCTCAATCCCGTCATCGGAAACGAATACGAGCTGAGCTTCGCCCCGCCCGCGACTAAGCCGAAAAAGGTGCTCGTGGCCGGCGGCGGGCCCGGCGGGATGCAGGCCGCCCTGACGGCGGCCGAGCGCGGCCACTCGGTCATCCTCTGCGAAAAAAGCGGCGAGCTGGGCGGCGCGCTCAAATCCGAGCGGGGCATCCCCTTTAAAACCGACCTGTACGGTTTTATCGCGACGAAGGCCCGCCAGATGGAAAAGGCGGGCGTCGAGGTCCGGCTGAACACGGAGGTGACGCCTGAGCTGGCCGCGGGCATCGCGCCCGACGTGCTGATCGTCGCCGTCGGCGCGTCGCCGGTCGTCCCGCCGATCCCGGGTCTCAAAGCCGCCGGCGGCGGCCTGGGGGAGAACGTCATTGTGGCAAACGACCTGTATCAGAAAAGAGACCTTGTCGGCCAAAAGGTTGCCGTGCTGGGCGGCGGGCTCGTCGGCTGCGAGACGGCGGTCCACCTGGCCCGCGAGGGACACGACGTGACGGTCGTCGAGATGCTCGGCGAGCTGTGCCCGGACGCCAACGGGCGTCACAGGCCGCTTCTGATCGCCGAGCTTGACAAAACGGTCACGGCCCGGACGGGGCTGCGCGGCGCTCGCGTGGAGAAAAACGGGCTCGTCTGTACGGACGGGGACGGCAACGAAGTCCTGATCGAAGCCGACACGGTCGTCGTCGCCGTCGGTCAGCGGGCAAACCGCGCGACCGCCGACAGCCTGCGGGACTGCGCCCCCGAGGTCTACGAGCTCGGGGACTGCGTGAGGCCCGCGCAGGTGACGCAGGCCGTCTTCCGCGGCCACTTCGCGGCGCTCGACATCTAAACGGAAGAACGAGACGGCTTTCGCCGTCTCGCTTTATATCTATTTTCCGCGTCTATTCGATGGGAACCGTCACGTCGCCGATGGTGATGCTTTCGACGTCCTCCAGATCGACAATATTCTCAAAGCGGTAGTAGAGATGGTTTGCATAGAGCAGAGTTTCCTCGTCCACAAGATAATAACCGAACGAGGCGTTGTTGCTTTTCGCATCAAATTCGATCTGCGTCCCGTCTTTAAAATTGACAGCGGGACGGGCGCTGCCCACAATGTCGTCGCCTGTTATATAGGCGCAGACCGACATCGGCGACAGGACGATTCTTGTAAGGGTGTTTTCGCTTCCGTTGTAGCTGACCGGCTCGTTTACTTCGATCGTTTTGCCGGTATCCTCGAAGCTGAATTCCCATTTCAGATTCCATTCGCCTTCCACAAGCGTAATAAACTCAGGCGCCGAATTCTCCTGGGGAACTTCAGGAAAGTTATAATAACCCAAATTCAGAAATACGAGCTCAATATATCCGTTTTCAAACGGCGCTGTGAACTGCTGGTGGAGCAGCACCGTTCTCGTATTCCCGGACTGCTCCAGTATTTCCGTTGACCCGACGCCCATCGTAACATAATCGTCTGTCTGCCCGACGGGTACGTCAAGATGACTGAACATCCACTGGATGCTGTCGCTTAATTCAATGTTTTCGGGAACGGTCATTTCATACAGAACGTAGATGCCGAAGCTGTCCGCGAGCGTCTGCTTCACAGTTATCGTGACGCCGTTTTGGGTAACCGTGGCGTCGGGCGTGTCCGCCGCGCCGTCAAGGGCCGCCATTTGTTCATCGCTCGGACTCAGATATTTAATGAGCTTCTCGTGCCAGCCGAAGCCTATGGCGAGCGCCGTCGTCATCGTCAGTACGGCCAGGGCGATTAAAGCGGCCGTCAGATAGAAGTGTTTGGCCGACCGTTTCAAAGGTTGAGCGTCTTCTTTTCCGCCGCCGAGAATTTTACCGAGCATTCTTTGCTTTTGCGCCGGATTGGGATTCATACGCTCGAAGCAGACGAGTAAATCACTCTGAGTCATGATCGATATCCTCCTTGAGCAGAAGCTTCAGCTTTTTCCTCGCCGCACGCAGGCGGGTCCGCACAGTGGCGTGGTTGACACGGAGCATTTTGGAGATTTCCGCCGTGGCATACCCTTCGTAATAGAACAGGTATACGGGCAGCCTGTAAGGCTCCGGCAGCGCCGAGACCGCCTCCCAGACATCGCTAAGGCCGCCGTCATTAAATCCGGAGCATGCGTCGGCATCGTCCAGGTCCGCGCGCTTTGACCGCCAGAAGCTTTTGAGGATATCCTTGCACGTGTTCCGCGCCGTGACGATCAGCCAGGCCTTCAAATGCGCGTCGCTTTCAAATTCCTTGTCCGTCTGCATCAGTTTGATGAAAACGGTCTGGGTTGCGTCCTCCGATTCAGGCGTGTTTTTCAGCAGCATGAAGCCGATTCGGTAGACCATGTCGACATGGTTGCGGTAGATCTCAGTGATCTCGTCGGCGGTGCGCGGCAAAGGGATACTCATTTCAGCCCTCCCGTTATGTATCTCAGCATGAATACGACTGAGCTGCGTCAAATGTTTGTACAAGCGCTGTCTTTTTAACAGATTTTTTGAAAGCTGATGGCAGCAATGAGCCGTCGTAACAGATGCATCGGCGTAATGAACGACTGCATAACTTGCTGTTATATAGAAACATTAAAGATAAAATAACATGGATGTTTATGAATACTGTGGCGCAGGTCAGAAAGGCTCGTGACATGAAAAAAGCGCGAAAAGCGATGCGGGAATATGATCTGATCAAATCGCAGCTGGATCAGACCGCCTATATTGTCAGAAACACGCGGGACTCGAAGCTGTGGGACCATGAGGCGAGCGTGCGCAAGCGCATCAAGGCGCTCAAAGCGATGCAACACCGGGACTTCAAGGACTTCCAGAGCGTCCTGGACGGATATCTGGCGCTCCTGGACGAGATTTCAAAAAGACTGCTGGACCATTATAACAAAAGGAAAGGCATGTCGTACCGGTTCGAGGAGATCGTCGGGACGGACCGGGACGGCTATGTGTCCTCCGGCATCCTCTCCGTTTTGATCACGAGCCACATACCGAAGGTGATCGCCGCGCAGTTCAAGCGGTGCTTCCCGGAAAATCCGAAGGACGAGTACGAGGCTGCGCGCGCTATGAAGCGGCGCTTTATCCTTCATCTGGGCGAAACGAACACAGGGAAAACCTATCGTGCCATCGAGCGCTTGAAGCAGGCCGAAGACGGCGTGTACCTCGCGCCGCTCCGCATCCTTGCGCTGGAAAACTACGAGCGCCTCAACCGGGAGGGCGTGCCGTGCCATCTCGTGACGGGGGAGGAGGAGCTGCTGACGGAAAACGCCCGCCACGTCAGCTCGACCGTTGAAAAGCTCGATCTGGACCGGGAATACGACGTGGCGGTCATCGACGAGATACAGATGATCGGGAACAGCCAGCGCGGGCAGGCCTGGACGCGCGCCGTCCTCGGCCTGCGGTGCCCGGAGATCCACGTCTGCGGCGCCTTAAACGCCCGACGGCTCCTGGAGGAGATCCTCAAAGACTGCGGCGACGCGTACGAGGTCATCGAGTATAAACGCGACACGCCGCTTGAGGTCTGCGACGAGTCCTTCTCGCCAAACCGCGTCAAAAAGGGGGACGCGCTCGTGGCGTTTTCAAAAAAGCGCGTTCTGGAGCTGTCAAAATTCTATCAGGACAAGGGCATTAAAAACAGCGTGATCTACGGCGACCTTCCGCCGGAGGTCCGGCGGATGCAGTACCGCGCCTTCATCGACGGGGAGAGCCGGATTCTCGTCACGACGGACGCCATCGGCATGGGCGTCAATCTGCCGATCCGCCGGATCATCTTTATGGACCTCATCAAGTTCGACGGCGAGGAAAAACGCTTCATCACGTCGCAGGAGGTCAAGCAGATCGCCGGACGCGCGGGCCGCAGGGGCATCTACGATGTCGGGTACGTCTGTACGGCGCGGGAAAACCCGTATTTCCTGCGGGAAAATCTCGACATGGAGGACGAGCCGATCCGGGTGGCCGTACTCGGTCCCGGCGAGGCGATCACGCAGATCAAGGGCCTGCCGCTCAGGGAAAAGCTGGCGCTTTGGAGCACGACGGAGGAGGGGATTTCCAACTATGCCAAGATGGACGTGCGGGACTACCTGCTCATTCTGGACAGCCTGCGGCCGTTCAAGCTCCCGGAGGACGTGCAGTACCGCCTGATGCTGCTGCCGTTCGACGGCAAGGACACGGAGCTGCTGCAGTGCTTCCTGGACTATGTCTTCGCGTTTTTCATCCGGAAGGAGCCGGCCATCACAAAGCCGGTCAATGCCGGCCCGGCGCTTTATCAATATGAAAAATATTACCAGAAGCTGGGGCTGTATTATTCGTTTGCCAAAAATTTCGGCATTGGCTTCGAGCCGGAATGGGTCTACAGGGAAAGGGCGAAAACGAGCGAGAAGATCAACGCGCTGCTTTTAAAGCTGTGAAATTATGACCGCCGGATAAGATTATACCAGCATAAAAAATCTTGCGGTATCCGAAACTAAGCGTGAGCCGATGTCAGCGCGTCGGCGAAAAAGCATACGCTGCCCTGCCGCATATGCGGCATTTCTTTCACCATGAGGAGGAACGATATGAGCGGGCGCAACAGCATCATGTCAGACAATCTCAAAATGGAGATCGCCAGGGAACTCGGCGTGTACGACACCGTTAAAACGGGCGGCTGGGGCGAGGTCTCGTCCAAAAACTGCGGTAACATTGTCCGAAAAGCCATCGAAATGGCGGAACGCAATATGAGCGGCAGCTAGCCGGCCACGGCCGGGAGTATGCTATGCGGGTGAGTGAAGCTCAGCACAGACAGCCGAAAAAAGCCGCGGGAGCGGCTTTTTCGGCAAATAAAAGCTCAGGCCTTCAAGCGTTTCGTTTTATTGACAGGCGCGTTTTCATATTATATAATACTGCCGAACCAAATATCAGGGGTGCTGAGTATGCTCGGCTGAGATGCGGCGGATTGACGGCGCGGACCCTTCGACCTGATCTGGATAATGCCAGCGTAGGAAAGTTTTTACGGCACTCTGCGGCATCCGGAGTGCATTTTTTGTTTCCCGGGAAAAAGGCCGCGTGCCGGCAGATTTTCATAGGTCAGCTGAAGGTTCAAAATTAATTAACGGAGGAATAGCCTATGAAAAGAAAAGCAGTTACAACAATACTGACCCTGGTCGAGTGCGCGCTGATGATCGCCATGGCAACCGTGCTGAGCATGTTCAAGCTCTTCACGCTGCCGCAGGGCGGCTCGGTGACGATCGCGAGCATGGTGCCGCTCGTCCTCGTCTCGTACCGGCACGGCCTCAAATGGGGGATCGGCACGGCCTTTGCGCACAGCCTGCTGCAGATGCTGCTGGGCTTTTATCCGCCCCCGGCGCAGACCTTTTTCGCGTTTGTCGGCGTGATCCTGCTCGATTATGTGCTGGCTTTCACAGTGCTCGGGACGGCGGCGTTTTTTGGCAGGCCGTTTAAAAACAGGATCGCCGGCATAGCCGTGGGCGCGACGGCAGTCGGCATCCTGAGATTTTTATGCAGCTTCCTGTCGGGCATTCTGGTCTGGGCCAGTTACGCGCCGGAAGGGACGGCCGTTTGGGTTTACTCGCTGACGTATAACGGAGGCTACATGCTGCCGGAGATCGTCATCACCACCGCCGTCACGATGATCCTTGTGCCGGTGCTCGACCGGCTCGGCAGGGGCGCGGAAAAACCGGCGGCATAAGCGGTATGCAAGTTTTTAAAGGAGAGCCTTCAACGAGGATCTCCTCAGACTGTCGAAAAAGCCGCGGAGCGGCTTTTTCGACAAAATTAAGTTCTCGGCCTGCGGGTCTCGCAGGCGACTAAAGTCGCCTAGTAATGCTTTTCGGAAATGAATCCCTCAAAG
>CAYMLM010000046.1:1918-15242 GCA_964391385.1 uncultured Papillibacter sp. | reverse complement strand
AACGCGCGCCGCAGCCGATAGTTTTCCATCTCACTTATAAAACGGGCCCGCCGGCAGCTCAGCCGGCGGGCCCGTTTCGTATTTTTCGTCACATTATCAGCTTTCCTTTTCCTTGTGCATGTCGGCGATGTGGCGGCAGATGGCGTCAAAGCTGTTATCGCTGATGCAGTGCTCTATTCTGCAGGCATCCGCGCGGGCTGTCTCCTCGTCGACGCCGAGCGTGATCAGCATACGCGTCAAAACCTTGTGGCGTTCATACATGCGCTCGGCAATCTCCAGGCCGGTATCGGTCAGTGTGATCAGGCTGTCCGAATCCATCGTGATATATCCGTTTTCCCTCAGCCGCTTTGTGGCATATGAGACACTGGGTTTTTTAACGCCGAGCTCATCCGCGATATCCACCGAGCGGATATATCCGTGCTTTTCCTTGAGCATCAGCATCATTTCAAGATAATCCTCAGCCGATTGCCGGATTTTCATGTACGTGCCCTCCTTGCCCATTTGCGTTCATGTTATCAGATTTGCTTGTATTTTGCAACGATTATGCTTTTTTAACCTTGACAAAGGCGGGACGTATTGCTAAACTGATATCAGTTAGTTTTATCTAACGCTTTTTTAAACAGCAGTGGTTAGTTTATACTAACTATAAATAGATGCGAGAAAGGGAGTCAGCATATGAAAACATTGACACACGTAAAGGTCGGCGGGACGGCGTCAGTTGTGAAGCTCCACGGCGAAGGGCCCGTGAAGCGCCGGATTATGGACATGGGCGTGACGAAGGGTGCCGACATTTACGTCCGGAAGGTGGCGCCTCTGGGCGACCCCGTCGAAGTGACGGTCCGGGGTTATGAATTGAGCATCCGCAAGGAAGACGCCGAAATGATCGAGGTTATTTAGGAAGGAGAAGACCAATGCGTATAAAAATAGCCCTTGCCGGCAATCCGAACAGCGGCAAGACGACGATGTTCAACGATCTGACCGGCTCGTCCCAGTACGTCGGCAATTGGCCCGGCGTCACAGTCGAGAAAAAAGAGGGACGGCTCAAGGGCCATAAGGATGTCGTCATACAGGACCTGCCCGGCATTTATTCGCTCTCGCCGTATACGCTCGAGGAGGTCATCGCCCGCAATTACCTGGTAAATGATAAACCGGACGCCATCATCAACATCCTCGACGGCACGAATATCGAGCGCAACCTCTATCTTACGACGCAGCTGATCGAGCTGGGCATCCCGACGGTCGTTGCCGTCAACATGATCGACATCGTCCGGAAAAACGGCGACGTCATCGATCTCAAAAAGCTGGGCGAGGCGCTCGGCTGCGAGGTTGTCGAGACGTCGGCGCTCCGTGGCGACGGCTCGCGCGAGGCGGCCGAAAAGGCCGCGGCGATTGCCGCGGAGCCCAAGGCGGCGGCAAACCTCCCCTCCGTCTTTGACGGCAGCGTGGAGCACGCCATCGCGCACATCGAGGAATCGATTGAGGGCATCGTTCCGGCGCGCCACCTGCGCTGGTACGCCATCAAGGTGTTCGAGCGGGACGAAAAGGTTCTGGAGGATTTAAAGCTCGCCAAAGAGCTGAAAGACCACCTGGAGGAGCATATCGCTGCGTGCGAGAAGGAACTCGACGACACCTCGGAGAGCATCATAACGAATCAGCGCTACGCGTATATCACAAAGCTCGTCTCCTCGGCTGTCAGAAAGAAAGCCAGAAAAGGCGGCACTGTGTCGGACAGGATCGACCGCGTCGTGACAAACCGAATTCTGGCGCTGCCCATCTTCGCTCTCGTTATGTTCGTTGTTTACTATATCTCCGTCACAACGATCGGCGATCTCGTCACCGGCTTTACAAACGACACGCTGTTTGGGGAGTGGATCATCGGCGGGCTTGGCACCTGGTTTGACAGTATCGGCGTAGCCGGCTGGCTGTCGGGCCTCATCGTCGACGGGATCGTCGGCGGCGTCGGCGCCGTCATCGGCTTCGTGCCGCAGATGCTCATTTTGTTCCTGATGCTCTCCATCCTGGAGGACGTCGGCTACATGGCCCGCGTGGCGTTCATCATGGACCGCATCTTCCGCAAATTCGGCCTGTCGGGCAAGAGCTTCATCCCCATGCTCATCGGCTCGGGCTGCTCCGTTCCCGGCATCATGGCCTCGCGGACGATCGAAAACGAGCGCGACCGGCGCATGACCGTCATGACGACGTCGTTTATCCCCTGCGGGGCGAAGATGCCCATCATCGCGCTGTTTGCCGGCGCGCTGTTCAACGGCTCCGGCTGGGTCGCAACCTCGGCGTATTTCATCGGCGTCGCCGCCGTCATTATCTCCGGCATCATACTTAAGAAAACGAAGCCCTTTGCCGGCAAGCCCGCCCCGTTCGTCATGGAGCTGCCGCCGTATCATGTGCCCGCCGCCGGCAATGTGCTGCGCAGCATGTGGGAACGCGGCTGGAGCTTCATCCGCCGCGCCGGCACCATCATCCTCGCCTCGGCCGTCGTGCTGTGGTTCCTGCAGGCGTTCGGTGTCGTGGACGGCGTGTTCCGCATGGTCGAGGACAACAACACGAGCTTGCTGGCCGCAATCGGCAGTTTCATCGCGCCCATCTTCTCCCCGCTCGGCTTCGGCGACTGGAAGGCGGCCGTTGCGACCTTTACGGGTCTGATCGCCAAGGAAAATGTCGTCGGCACCTTCGGCGTGCTTTACGGCTTTGCCGAGGTGGCCGAGGACGGCGCCGAGATCTGGGCCGCGCTCGCCGCCGGCTTCACGGGCCTCACCGCTTACAGCTTCATGCTCTTCAATCTCCTGTGCGCCCCGTGCTTCGCGGCCATGGGCGCGATCCGGCGCGAGATGAACAGCGCCAAGTGGACGTGGGCGGCCATCGGCTATATGACGGTTTTCGCCTATGTCGTCTCGCTCATCGTCTACCAGCTGGGTGTGCTCTTCATGGGCGACGGCTTCACAGCCGGCACCGCCGCCGCGCTGCTGCTGCTTGCGTTTCTCGTCTGGCTGCTGCTGCGCCGGAATCGGTACGACGAGCCGGGCTGCGTGCCTGTCAAAGGAAAAGTGAAAGCCAATGCTTAGTTTTATCGCCGCAAATCTTGCGACCATCCTCATCGGCGCCGTCGTTTTCGCCATTCTGGCGCTCATCGTCGTCAAATTTATCCGCGACAGGAAAAAGCACGCGTGCTCCTGCTCCGGCGGCTGTTCCGGCTGCCCGGGCGCCAAGCAATGCCATCACGGCAAGTGACAAGCTTTCCGGCCGTCTGCCGTCTCTTATCTCCGGGAAGAGTGGGCCTCAGGTCCCCGCTCTTCAGGCTGTAGACAAAGCCCAGAGGGCTTTGTCTACAAGAAGCTTGCATGACGGCTGCTCAGCCGCAGCCGTCATGAGATGTGTCATTTCCGATGCACATGTCCCCGGAAATGACGGATTTAATCTTATTTCCGTCGTGCGCGACGGAAACTCTGCGAGGCTTTGACCCGAATTCGCACTTTGTCTGCACTTTGAAGAGCGGGGCCTCAGGTCTCCGCTCTTCCCTATTGGCTTGTGCAGCGTGTCGCTGCACAGAAAAAAAAGAAAATAGTTATTGACATATGCCAGTTACTATGCTATTGTAGTTTCGGGCATATGCTAATTATATTGCAGACCGGACAACAACGCCGGTATCAGCCCAGACTCATGACGGGATGTTTATGATGGGTAACAGTATCTCTTCCGAAAAGATGACGCCAAGCAAGGAAAACTACCTGAAAATCCTGCTGGAACTCTCCGAGGACCCGGAGATCCGGTCAAGCGATGTCGCGCGTGCGCTCGGGGTGACGAAGGCCAGCGTCAGCCGGATGATGCGCATACTCAGGGACGAGGGGTATATCTGCATGGAGCGGTATGGCGCCGTGACCCTGACGGATAAGGGTCTCCGTCAGGCGGCGGCCGTCAAACGGCGGTTTACGCTTCTCCGGCAGTTTTTTACGCAGATTCTTGACGTCGACGAGATCACGGCGGCCTCGGACGCCTGTCGGATCGAGCATATCATCAGTGATGCGAGCATGGAAAAGATACACCTGCAGCTGAGCGCCGCAGGCCGATAAACAAAAAACGGCGCAATGCTCCGTCTTGGGAGGTGAAGTCATGCCGGGAGGAGACCGGACCGGCCCAGCGGGCGCCGGCCGGATGACAGGGCGCGCCGCGGGCTTCTGCGCGGGAAACGATGTCCCCGGATATTTGGATCGCGCGGCGCGAGGCGGACGCGGGCGGTACGGACGCAGACGCAGCCGCTGGTTATGGATCGCGGGGATTATCCCCGGATGCGTATACCTGATCAGCCGTCTGGCAAAGCGTACGCGCACTCCGTAGGGTCTTCGTTTGTATATTCACCGCTGGCGGCGGGAGTATATGAGAATTTAACACTGCCAAAAAGATCATGAAAATCGTGTATTTTTACGTTAAGGGAGGTGAATCAAATGCCGAGAGGAAACGGAAACGGGCCGATGGGAATGGGCCCGATGACCGGGCGCGGTATGGGCTTTTGTACCGGCCACGCCGCGCCGGGGTATCAAAACGGCTACGGCCCCGGTTATGGATGCGGTTACGGGTATGGGTTGCGTCCTCATCGCGGGAACCGACATATGTACAACGCAGCCGGCCGCCCGCGCTGGGCGCGTCAGGGGGAACCGGCAGCCACGGGCTTCGATACCGCTTATGATGAGAAGGCGTTCCTGAAAAATCAGTCCGTATTTCTGAAAGAGCAGCTCGAGCGGATCAACAGGCGTCTGTCGGACTTGGAAAACGATACGGAATAAAAGTGCTATGCAAAATGAGGAAAAGTCTGATCGCAGCCTTTTCCTCATTCGTTTTCACCAGACGCAAAGCGCGGCCGGAAATCCGGGCGCGATTTTGTTGACACAGGGCGGTAAACTACGTAAACTATAAGTGTGCAGCGCCGCCGGCGGCAGCAAGCGGATTACGGATTATTCTAAACCACGGAAATCGGTGATGCTAATATGGCAAGACCTGTAAAATGGCGGAAAATAGACCGGCTGCCCGCCGCAAAATACTTCCTCCCCTCGGACAACGGGACCTCTGCCGTCCCGGCCATTGTCCTGAAGCTGGAGGAGCTCGAAGCCGTCCGGCTGAAGGATTTGGAGGGTCTGGAGCAAAGCGAATGCGCGCTGAGAATGGAGGTCTCCCGGCAGACGTTCCAGCGCATCCTGCTGTCGGCCCGGGAGAAGATTGCGGACAGCCTTGTAAACGGCAAATCCATATGCTTCGCCGGAGGCAATTTTACGCAGAATGTGTGCCTGGTGCGGTGCCTGGATTGCGGCAGGGAGTGGACGGACAGCTACGAGAATATAGCGGATGACCCGGCGAAGGCTTATGCCTGTCCGGCCTGCCGTTCCCACAATATACGCTGCGGACAAAACTGCGGCGGGACCGGGAGGGGCAATTGCCATCGGCACGGCTGGAATAAATAAATAATTGTCTATAAAGGAGTATCGCAATGGCGAAGGGTTATGTCTATTCCATTTCCGTCAACCCCGAAAGGGGCCGTCTCAAACAGGAAGTCCCCGAGGCGTTTTTTATCGAAGACTACGGGATTGAGGGCGACGGCCATGTCGGCGCTTGGGGCCGGCAGGTCACATGCCTTGACAAACGGCGCGTCGACGATATGAACCGGGAGCACCGTCTCGAAGCGGGCCCCGGCGATTTCGCGGAAAACGTCCTGCTCGACGGCCTGGACCTGTCGGGTTTGACGGTCGGCTGCCGCCTGAAGCTCGGGGCCGATGTGATTCTGGAGGTGACGCAGATCGGCAAAGAGGACCATCCCAGCGTCGTCACAAAGACATTCGGCGTCAGTCTCCTGCCGTACGAGGGTTTGTTCTGCCGCGTCATCAAGGGCGGCAGGGTCAGTAAGGGCGACATCGCGATCATACTTTGAAACGTGCGCGCTCGAAAGCCGCGCAAAGAGCAGGACAGTCCGCGACGGGCACTGTCCTGCTCTTCGACGTATTTATTAGCCGTTAAAACAAGCTTCGGATGATGTCGAGGCCGGCGATAAACGTCCCCAGAGAGCTTCCGATGTTTGCCATGATCACGATCAGCAGTATCCGCAAAAACCGGTTTTTAAAAAAGCCCTTGAAGCGAAGTATATCGTCGGGGACGTTGTCGACATCACCCACGGTCGGCTTGCGGATCGCCGCTTCAACGAGGCCGGCAAACCAGCCGCACGCCAGCATGGGGTTCAAGGACGAAATCGGCGCCACGACGAACGCCGTCAGTATGCTCAGGGGATGCCCCAGCGCCAGCGCCGTGAACGCGGCCGCCAGCACGCCGTTCCATAAAATCCACGCCGTGAGCTGACGCAGCCCGGTCTCAATGTTCGTCAGGAAGCCGTAGGTTATGAGGCCCACGATCAGCACGGGTATGATCCAGCCGACAATTTTGGAGACGGGGCTTTTCTTCGGCACCGTTGTGATCTCGCCGAGGTCCTGCTCCCGGAACAGCTCCGCACTGACGCCCGGCACATGCGCGCCGCCCAGGACGGCCACGACCTTTTCGCCCGGCGCGTTTTTAATCTTGTTGGCCAGGTGCTGGTCGCGCTCGCTGATGAGAATGTCGCCGATCTTGGGGAACTGCTTGCGCATATCGGCCAGGACGGATTCCAGAATGTCCTGCTTCAAAAGCTCGGTCAGGTCGTCCGTCGTCACGTCCGCGTCCTCGCCGAAAGAGAAGACAAGGCTGAATAAAAGCTTGCACTTTTCCCAGAAATTCAGTTTCCGCCAGATCCGTAGAAAGGTTGTCTGAATATCGCGGTCGGCCAGGACAAGCTCGGCGCCCGCCTGCTTGGCGCTTTCGATCCCCTGGAGCATTTCCTGCCCGACGGTTGTGCCCAGCTTTTTGGCGATCCTCTTCTGATAGGAGCTGAGCGCCAGGTTGATCATCATAAAGCCCACTTTTTTGGACTTGATGACTTTTACGATGTCCGTGTTTTCCCATGCTTTCGGGTCCTGCAGCTTGGCGTAGCGCTGCTCGTCAAGCTCAACGCAGACGCTGTCCGGTCTTTCCGCTTCGACGACTTGCTTGACAAGCTCGGCGCTCTCCTTCGAGACGTGGGCCGTCGCGATGAGGATAATCTGTTTGCCGCAGCATGTGAGTCTGGTAACGTTTTCTTCCATAAAATCCTCTGTCTCTCATTCGGCGATCCTCCCGCCGGCATATACACGCGTCGTCGCGGGGAAAAAAGGACAAATATCGCCTTTATAGTACATAGCAGGTATTATAGCATCTGCGCCCCATTTATTCAAATGAAACAAGCGTATCCGCCGCCCGGTGAGAATATACTGTAACAAACGGCGTAAAGGATATGAACGCATGCAGCGCGAACAGGATTCCGAATACAGGACCGTCAGGGGATATGAGCTCGAGAGCCGGCAGGAAAACAAGCTGACGCCCTCCATGGAGGATTATCTGGAAATGACGTGCAGGCTCTGCCTGAGCGACGGCTACACGCGCGTTGGGGAGCTGTCGAGGCTTTTAAACGTGCGCCCTCCCTCCGCCTCAAAAATGATCGGTCGGCTTGAAGAGCTCGGCTATCTGAAATACGACCGCTACGAGAGCGTCACGCTGACGGAAAAGGGGCGTGAAGCCGGCGTTTACCTGATCAAGCGGCACAACATCATCCAGCGGTTTTTGGAGCTGATCGGGAGCGGAAGCCCGCTGGAGGAGACGGAGCTGATCGAACATTCCCTGAGCGCAGCGACGGTGAGCAGTCTGGCCGAACTGATCGATTTTTTCAACGTGAACGGCATCTCGCGAAGCTTTGCCGACTTCAAGCGAAGGCGGCGCGCCTGAACGCCGCGGCGGCGGAGTGTTTCCCGTTCCGGGCCGCCTTGTCGCCGTCCCCGTCGCCTGCTGCCCGAGCCGTCCCGCACTTGCTGCCACCGGCTGTCCCGTACTTGCTGCCACCGGCCGCCGACATTCGTCGGCGGCTTTTACGCATGTCTCTAAGGCGGCGTTCAGGCGCAGTCATGCGCTGACAGATGAAGAAATATCGTTTTTTCGTTGCCAAAATGATATTTTCATGTAAAATAAACACATAATAAGCTGTCTACAAAGGAGTGCACCTATGAAAGATTTCAACGGGAAAATTGCCTTTATCACAGGCGGCGCATCCGGCGCCGGCTTCGGGCAGGCGCAGATGTTTTCGGAGGCCGGCTGCCGCGTCGTCATAGCGGACGTCCGTCAGGACCATCTGGACGAGGCCATGGCCTACTTCAAGGACAAAGGCGCGCCGGTCCACGCCGTCAGGCTGGACGTGACCGACCGCGCGGGTTACACCGCCGCGGCGGACGAGGTGGAGAAGGTGTTCGGCGCAGCGCCCGATCTGCTCGTCCTGACGGCCGGCGTCAACGTGTTCGGCCCGGCGGAAGCGTCCACGTACGACGACTACGACTGGGTCATGGGCGTGTGTCTGGGCGGGGTCGTCAACGGTCTTGTCACGTTCGTTCCGCGCATGATCAAAGCCGGAAAAGGCGGCTACATCGCGGCCACCGTCTCGTGGGGAGCTTTCGGCGCGGGCCCGATGACGGCGCCGTATACGGCCGCCAAAACGGCCGTGCTGAGCCTGATGGAGAGCTATCTGATCGCGCTCAGGCCGTACGGCATCGGCGTTTCCGCCATCTGTCCGGCAAACATCCGCTCGAGGATCTATGAGGCTGCGATCCAGGGCCGCCCCGAGCAGTACAAGAATACGGGCTATAACGTCACCGAGGACACGCAAAAGTTCCTCGCGTCCATCCACGCAAACGGTATGGACCCGCGCGTGCTGGCCGACTGGCTCAAAAAGGGCATCGAAACCGAACAGTTTCTCATCGTGCCGTACCCGAGCGGGCCGAGAATGGTGGAGGTCGCCGTATCGCGCTTTGTGGATTACGCCAGCCCCGAGGGTATGAAGCGCCTGGAGGCAAAGATGAAGCAGCCGCCCGACGAGGAGGAGCGCAAGTTTATGGCCGAGCGGGAGGGGTACGACGTATCCGCCAAGCCGGGTCCCGCCATGCCGGCGACCGATTCCGGCTTCGCGAAAGCCAGAAAGGACATCGACTGGATCGACCCCAGCAAGAAATAACACGGCGTCCCAACCGCCGCGGCAAAACAAAGACCTTCCTTATACAGGGAGGTCTTTTGCACGATCGGCGGCCGGGCGCCGCTCCGGCGCTCATCGGCGTCTGAGCAAAAAATCAGAACTCGACGTAGACCGACTTGGCCGCGCCGCAGACCGGGCACCTGTCCGGGGCCCCGTCGAGAATCGTATGGCCGCAGACCGGGCAGACATAGACGGCCCGGCAGCTGATATCCCTGCTTTCTTTTGCCGCTTCCCGAGCCTTCGCAAACAGCTCGGCGTGAATTTTCTCGGCTTCCAGCGCAAAATGGAAGGACCGCTCCGCGCCCTTTTCCTCCTGGAACCGGGCGGCGTTCAAATAGACCGGATACATCTGCTCCACTTCGTGCAGCTCCCCGTCGATCGCCCCCTGCAGGTTCTCGACCGTTTTGCACGGGCCGAAGACGCCGCCTGCGGCGACCGTGGCGTCGGCCGTGTTGCCGCCGAGCTCACGGAAGTGGTTGCCGGCGTGTACCCGCTCGGCGTACGCGATCGCGTTAAACAGCTTTTTGATGTTGGGGAAACCCTCTTTTTCGGCCGTGTCTCCCCAGATCAGGTACCTCATATGCGCCATGCTCTCGCCTCCGTATGCCGACCGGAGGAAATCGGCGGTCATCGCGTTTTTGACGGCCATAAATAAATCTCCTTTTGCTCTTTGATTTTTCCGTAGATTTTACGTGGCGCCGCAAATCGCCACCTATGGAAAAGTTTAGCCAGTCCCGCCTGATTTGTCAAACATTACATTGCGGAGACTGTCAAACTTATTATGTCTCCGTACCGCAGTTTTAGCCTGGAGCCAAACGGCGTTGCCGGCCGCGCCGGAAGCGCGAAGAAGACCCCTCCGCAGCGCATGCCTTTGCACACTGCGGAAGGGTCCTCGTTTTTATCAGGGTATTCCTGACTACGATCCGAACATGGCCAGGAGGAAGCCCGCCGCGACGGCCGAGCCGATGACGCCGGCGACATTGGGTCCCATGGCGTGCATCAGGAGGAAGTTTCCGGGGTTGGCCCGCTGGCCTTCCTTCTGGGCTACGCGGGCCGCCATCGGCACGGCGGACACGCCCGCCGACCCGATGAGCGGATTGATCTTTCCGCGCGTAACGACACACATGAGCTTGCCGAGCAGAAGGCCTCCGACGGTGGAGAAACAGAAGGCAAACAGCCCGAGGAAAATGATCTTGACCGTTTCCCAGGCCAGGAAGGTCTCCGCATTGGCTGTCGCTCCGACGGTGACGCCGAGGAAAATGGTCACGATATTGATCAGCTCGTTCTGCACCGTTTTGGACAGCCGCTCGACGACGCCCGCTTCCCTCAAAAGGTTTCCGAGCATCAGCATGCCGATGAGCGGCGCGACCGACGGCAGCAGCAGGATCGTCGCGATCGACACGACGATCGGGAAGAGGATCTTCTCGAGCTTCGAGACCTCGCGCATCTGCTTCATCTCAATCTGCCGCTCTTTTTTGGTTGTCAGCGCCCGCATGATGGGCGGCTGGATCATGGGTATGAGGGCCATATAGGAATATGCGGCGACGGCGATCGCCGGAAGCAGCTTCGGGTAAAGCTTTGTCGTCAGGAAGATGGCCGTCGGGCCGTCCGCGCCGCCGATGATGCCGATGGAGGCCGCGGCCTCCGGGCAGAAGCCGAGCGCAATGGCCAGCGTGAAGGCGCAGTAGATGCCGAGCTGCGAGGCGGCTCCCAGCAGAAGGCTGGAGGGCCTGGCGATCAGGGGTCCGAAGTCTGTCATCGCGCCGATGCCCAGGAAGATGAGCGAGGGATAGATCCCCAGCTTGACGCCCTGGTAAATATAGTATAATAGGCCGCCTTCCTCCATAAGGCTCCCCGAAAGGTTCACCAGCAGCATGCCGAAGGCGATCGGCAGGAGCAGCAGCGGCTCAAACTTTTTCCGGATGGCCAGGTATATGAGCACGCACGCGATCACGATCATGACGATGTGCTTGAGGTCCAGGTTCATAAATCCCGAGGTCGTCCAGAGACTACCCAATTTCTCCATATCCATTATTGTATCGCCCCCCTCACTGTATTTCCACGAGCGGCGTCCCCGCCTCTACGGCCGCCCCTTTTGATGTCAGCACACGCGCGATGGTGCCGTCTTTCGGAGCCACAATCTCGTTTTCCATCTTCATGGCTTCCAGAAGGACCAATATATCGCCGCGTTTCACAGCGGCTCCGGCCGCCGCCCTGACCTCGATCACCGTGCCGGGCACCGGCGCTGTGACGGCTTCGCTGCCGGCGGCCGTCCCGGACACAGCTTTGGCCTCCGGTTCGGGCCTGGGCGCCGGCTTGGACGCAGGCGTAGGCACGGGGGACGCCTGCGCAGCCGTCTTTATTTCGGCTGTCGCGGGCGCGCTAAACGGCGGCTCGCCGGGCTGTACCGACGGGGCCTCTTCCGTTTCCATTTCCACTTCGTATGCGATATCATCAACCGTAACGATATACTTCCCGCTTCCCCGGTAGCGTACGCCGGCGCTCGAACGGGTGACCGGAGGCGTTCCGGCAGAAATCTCAGCCGGCCGCGCCCCGGCGGCCTGCGCCGTTCCGGCGTCAGGCGTGTCGGCAGCAGCGGGTTCCACAGCCGCCGTGTCCGCGGGGGCATCCTGAATCAGGACGGCAGCTTTCCTCTTTGAGAAACCGCCGACCAGCGCCGACTGAAGCCGACACAGCAGGATCAGTCCTATGAGCACGAGAAAGACGACTGACAAACCGACAGCGCCAACCAACAAACTATCCAATACGGTCATTTGGGCACCTCTTTTCACCAATACTTATAGATATATACGGAAACGGCAAGAAGCCGTCCCAGGTTTTTATTATCATATTACCTCTAATTATATCGATTCATTGACAATATTTCATAAAAAAAGTTTCGCGGAACAAAGCGTCAGATTACTAAAAAGTAAAAGATTTTACAAAAATCATAACCTTGTCATAAACGCACCCTACCATTAAACTAGACTTAAGCGCAAACGTCAAGACCTTTTTACACACATTTTCTCTTTTATTTTCGTATCATTACATCAAGGCGCAGCAGCCCGCCGTATCGATGACGGGCTGCTGCGGACTGCTGAATAACCCGCGGGAGAAACGGTACCCGCATTGTTTCAATAATCTGTCACACTACTGCGCATCACATTGAATGACAGTGCGGTTTATGATAAGATTGGCTTGATATTTGCCGCTCAAAAACAACTTCAGGGAGAATAGGACGTGCAGCTGCTCAATGTGATCGCGGCCCCTCTTGTCGGCGGGCTCGTCGGGTATGTCACCAATTATATCGCGATACAGATGCTCTTCCATCCGGCCGAGCCCGTCATGCTCGGCCGTTTCCGCGTACCGTTCACGCCCGGGATCGTCCCGAAGCGAAAAGACGCCCTGGCCGGGATACTCGGGAAGGCGATCGTCGAGAAGTTTTTCAATGCCGACGACCTCGAGGCGGTCTTTACGTCCGAGCCGTTTACAAACGCCTTCGCGGACAGTGTCGTCCTGCTTCTGACGGACAATAAAACAAGGCTCGGCACGTACGCCGATCCGCCCGAAGCCGGTCACAAGCAGCTGTGCGATAATATGAAGGACGCGCTGTGCGTGCGCATACAGGCGGCCGTGCTCCGGTCCGACCTGTCGCGGCTGATGGCCGGAGAGCTCCTGCGCATCCTGCAAAACAGGACCGGCAGCTCCGTATTGGGCAAGGTGCTCGGCGAGGACGTCCTGGCGCGCGTCACGGACCCGCTTGCCGAACGGCTCGAGACGTTCGTCCTGGAGGAAGGCCACCGCATCATCCTGCCGATCCTTGACGACGAGCTCAAAGAGCTCGGCGGTATGACGGCCACCGAGCTGACAGCCGACATTTTCCCCGATCCCGCCGAGCTGCACGCCCTGGCCTGCCGGCTGCATCGGGCGTTTATGAGCCGGTATGTGCGGCGCATCGCCGAAAGCATCGACGTCGGCGGGATGATTACGGAGAAGGTCCGGCTGATGAGCGCCCGGGAGGTCGAAGGCCTGGTGCTCGCCGTCGTCCGGCGGGAGCTCAGATACGTCGTGCTCCTGGGCGCGTTGATCGGGATGCTGATCGGGACGATCAATATCTTTATATAAATCAATAAGTTAAGGCACAGATAAGCGGTCAGCGTCGGCGGACCGTTTTTCAGTTCAGTATCCGCT
>CAYMLM010000046.1:0-1908 GCA_964391385.1 uncultured Papillibacter sp. | reverse complement strand
CTCGGCGTCGTACCCGCCGTCTCCGGCGCCGGCCGGGGACGGCGCGGCCGGCTTGTCCATGGCCAGCTTTTTATACCCGTAATACAGACCCGCGCCCAGCAGGGCCAGCCCCGCGACCCGTCCGAGCGAGCCCCTGCGCTGCACAAGCTCCAGACTATAGCTTTTCATATAATTCCCTCCGATTTTGTCAATATTGCATTGCCTATATGGAACCGCCGCCCTTGCGTCTCATGGAAAGCGCTTATCCCTGACGGTACTCGACGCCCTTGCCGCCCGCCGGGTAGCTCCAGCTTTTGACGAGTATCCCCCTGGACAGGACGCGGCACGTGCCGCATTCGAGACAGCCCTCGTGGTTAAACGTGAGCTTCCCGTCCTCGTATTGATACAGCCCGGCCGGGCAGGCCGTCACAACGCGGCGGATCGCGTCCTCGTTTTCACACCCGCCGTTGAGCGTAATATGGGGCTGTCCGTCGGTGTGAAACCGGTCGGTCCCCAGCTTGTTGTCCAGGCTCATTTTTGCCACAGATATCATCCCTTGCACATCCGATTTTACTCAGCCGGCGCTACAGGGCGCCGGCTGCTTTCAGGCCGAGCCGGCCGGCCTCGGCGATGCCGCCGAGCCGCTTGACGGCGGGAGCGATGGAGTTTAAAAGCCTTGCCGGCTCGCTGCCGTCCACCGTAAACAGCCCGCGCAGGATATCGTCCAGCACGGACGGCAGCTCGCTGAAAAGCTGGCGCGACCGCAGCAGGGCCGGCATGTTCCGATAACGCCTGAGGTCCCGCAGGACCAGGCTTTGCTCCAAAAGCGTCCGGTATACGGATAGCCCCCCGGCGGTATAGCCGCCCGCCTCCCTTGCCCTCAGGACGGCCTCGGCGGCCAGGCGCCCGGATTCGATCGCCAGGTCCATCCCCCGGATCGTGTAGCCCAGGTTCATGACGAAGCCGGCGGCGTCGCCCGTAACGAGCACGCCGTTCCAGAAGAGCTCCGGGAGCATAGCGTATCCGTCCTCGGGCACAAGGTGCGCCGAGTATTCCAGAAGCTCGCCGCCCCGTATGAGCGGCGCGATGACGGGATTGGCCTTGAACCGCTCCACCATCTCGGGCACCCTCAGCTCGCTGCCGCAGCCGATTTGGCTCAGGGTGACGACCGTTCCCAGCGACAGGCTGTTTTTGTTCGTGTAGAGAAACCCGCCGCCCATGGCCCCGCCGGTGGGGTCGCCAGCGACCATCCAGGCCGCTCCCTCGCCCGGCTGGACGCCGAACCGGTCGGATATCGCCTTCTCGTTGAGGCCGATGACCTCCTTGACGCCGACGGCCACCTGGTGCGGCTGAAGCTCCCGCTTCAGCCCGAGCTTCTGGGCCAGCAGCGAATTGACCCCGTCGGCCAGTATGACGACGTCGGCGCTCAGCTCGTCGCCGGCCGCGACGACGCCGCGCACGCTCCCGCCCGATTGCAGCAGCTTATCCACATGGATGCCGGTGACATACATCGCGCCCTGCGCTTCGGCCTGCTCGGCAAACCATCTGTCAAATCCTGACCGCAGAACCGAGTAGGAGGCGTTGGCGGGGTCGCCCAGCCGGTCCGAGCCGTATTCAACCGTCACGGCTCCCGACGCCGTCATCATGGAGACGCGTTCCTTGACGATCTTCCTCTCGACGGGCGCCGTCGCGGCAAAGCCGGGGATCAGCCTGCTCAGCGTGTGGCCGTACAGGCGTCCGCCCGTCATATTTTTCGCCCCGCAGTAATTGCCCCGCTCGATGACGAGCACCTCAAGCCCCGCTCTGGCCAGCGTATACGCCGCCGCCGTGCCCGACAGGCCGCCGCCGACGATGATTACGTCGAATTTATCCTCACTCATTACAGATCGGAAGAGCGTCGTGTAGGGAAAGAGTGTAGGATAGGGTGTA
>CAYMLM010000045.1:0-15392 GCA_964391385.1 uncultured Papillibacter sp. | reverse complement strand
GTACAACTGCCAGGTGACCGCTTTCGGCGTAAAATAGTGCCGCTTAAGAATAATGATAAAGAATGTGCCCCACTTGGTTTTCCCCGAGTGAGGCACATTTCTTTCATCAAATCCCGTTTTACAGTACCGTCGAGAAGCCGCCGTCGACCTTGATGTCCGCGCCGTTTACATAATCGGAGGCCTTTGAGGCCAGGAATACGACGGTGCCCATCAGATCGTCCAGGTCGCCCCAGCGCCCGGCCGAGATGCGGCCCGTGATATGGTCGGTAAACGACGGGTCGGAGCTGATGGCGCTGATGATGTCCGTCTTGATAAAGCCCGGGCAGATGGCGTTCGTCTGGATGTTGTACTGGCCGAGCTCGTTGGCGAAGTCGCGCGTGATGCCGATGACGCCGTGCTTGCTCGTGACGTAGGCGGGGCACATCCTGTCCGCCGTATAGGAGAGCGCCGAGCCGATGTTGATGATCTTGCCGCCGCCCTGTTTGACCATGACCTTGGCGACCTCGTGGCCGAGGAAGTAGACGGCCTTCAGCTGGAGCTCCAGAACGCGGTCGTACGCCTCGTCGGGGAACTCGAGGAACGGCGCGAAGTGGTTGTTGCCGGCGTTGTTGACCAGGATGTCGATACGTCCGTATTCCTTCAGGCAGCCCTCGACGACGGATTTCAGATACGTCCTGTCCGTAAGGTCGCCCCGGATGAAGGCGACCCTGCGGCCCTCGGCCTCGATGAGCCTTTTGACGTCGGACACATCCTCCGTGAAGTGCGGGATATACAGGTCCGCGCCCGCCTTGGCGAAAGCGACGGCGTAGCCCATGCCGAGGCCCTGGTTGGCCCCCGTTACGATGGCGACCTTGCCCTTGAGGCTGAAATAATCCATGTTGAAAGCTGCGATTTTTTCATTGGAGTTCATATTGATGATCCTTTCCTTTCGCTTAACTCAGGACCCACTGCGGCCGCGAAAGGCCGGGTGATGATGTGCTTTCGGCTTTGGACGGCGCATCAGGGCGTCTTGAGCGGTTTACTTAAATGCTTACAGCGCCTTGGGGCTTTTCATGGCGTCGCTGATTGTCTTTGCGATGCCGTCGGGGTCCATACCGTAGAATTTATAAATCTCGTCCGGATCGCCGAGGACGGCAAACTTGTCCGGCAGGCCGATGCGCTTGAATTTCCCGCAGAAACCGGCCTCGCACAAGACCTCGGCAACCGTGCTGCCCAGGCCGCCGTTGATCGAATGCTCCTCGACGGTGAAGATGCTGCCGGTCTCGCGGGCGCACTTGAGGATCATATCGACGTCGATCGGCTTGACGGTGTGCATGTCGATGACGCGCGCGCTGATGCCGTATTTCTCCTTGAGCTTCTTGGCGCCCATGAGCGACCAGTAGACGGACGAGCCCGCGGAGATGATCGTGAGGTCGGTGCCCGGCAGCGTCTCGATAGCCTTGCCGATCTCAAACTCATAATCGTCGTCGGCGTAGACGTTCGGCGAGCCGCCGCGGTCGATGCGGATGACCATCGGGCCCTCGAACGTGAAGGAGCGGCGGATGACCTTGCAGCACTGCGCGGCGTCGGCCGGGACGACGACGGTCAGGTTCGGGATCGCGTGGTACAAGGCGAGGTCCGCGATGCAGTTGTGCGTCGGGCCGCCGCCGGCCGTCACGCCGGCGTGCGTGCCGATGAGCCGGACGTTGACGTCGTTGTAGGCGATGTCCGTGTGGATCTGGTCGGCCGCGCGCAGGGAGAGGAACGGGCCGAAAACCTGCGAGTAGACGATCTCGCCCGAAAGGGCCAGGCCTGCCGACGCGCCCACCTGGTTCGGTTCGGCGATGCCGAAGTTAAAGCACCGCTCGGGGTACTTTTTAAGGAGCTTGCCGGCCGACGAGGACGGCGCGACGTTGTCCGTGTAGGTGAAGACGAAATCCATGCCCTCCTCGGCCATGCGGAAGAGCTCCTCGCCGTAGGCCTCGCGGGCATTGGAGAGCATCTGGTCAAAATCGAAAGTCGTTTTAACGCTCATTATTTTGTCTCCTTTTTGCTTTTCTCAAGGGAGGCCAGCGCCTCGACGAGCTGCTCCTTTGCGATGCCGCCGCCGTGCCACTTGTGGTTGCCTTCCATGAAATCGACGCCCTTGCCCTTGACCGTGTTCGCGAGGAGGGCGACCGGCCTTCTCTTTTCGGCGATCTCCACGGGCGGGAGCTTTTCAAAGGCCTCGCAGACCTGGCGGATGTCGTTGCCGTCCCGGATGTTGATGACGTCCCAGCCGAAGTCCTCGAGCTTCTTGTCCAGCGGATCGATGTTCATGATCTCGCTCGTCGCGCCCGTCATCTGCAGGCCGTTTTTATCGACAAGCAGCGTGAGGTTGCCGAGTCCGAAATGGCCGGCCGACATGATGGCCTCCCAGTTCGTGCCCTCGTTGAGCTCGCCGTCGCCCGTCATGACGAAGACGCGGTACGTTCTCTTCTGCTTGCGCGCGCCGAGCGCGTAGCCGACGGCAATCGGCAGACCGTGGCCGAGCGAGCCGGCGGACACCTCGATCTGCTCGCAGTATTTGCGGTTGGAGTGCATGCCGAATTTCGCCGTGTCCAGCGTTTCGAAATGCTCGATCATATAGTCCACCGTGTACGCGCCCAGGTCGGCGAAAATCGTATAGAGGGTTTCGCTGCAGTGGCCCTTGCTCAGGATCAGGCGGTCGCGGTCGGGGTCGCACGGATTTTGAACGCTGTAATTCATGTATCTGTAGTAAAGCGCCACGGCGACCTCCACCATCGACAGTTCGCCGCCGAGGTGTCCCATACCGATGTTGTAGATAAAATTGAGCAGGTCCTTTCGGATCTTGTAGCATTTTTCTTCCAGCTCAGCGATGAGCCTGTCGTCCAGCTTGTCTTTCATCACAGACTTTTCTCCTCACTCAAATTTGTTGCATTCAATCAGGATTTTGATGTGCTTGCCCGTCACCTGCGCCTTGAAGGCCTCCGCCGCGTCGTCGATGGGGAAAACCGCATCGGTAAAAGCCTTGAGGTCGAATTTGGGGAAGATCTGCCAGGCGCGCGGGAACGCGTACGGCGACACGTACATCCCCGTGATCGTCAGCTCGTTGGCATAGCAGTACTTGTAGATATTGAGCGGCATCTCGAAATCGTTGGGATACATGGCGGCGTAGATGAGCTTGCCGCCCTTGGCGGTGACGGGCGGCAGATCGTAGACGGCCCTCACGGAGCCCGAGCAGTCAATGACGACGTCGAAGCCCCTGCCCCCGGTGAGCGCCATCGCCGCTTTTTTCACGTCCTCGGCCATCGGGTCCACGACGTGGTCCGCGCCGTATTTGATCGCCAGCTCGCGGCGGGCTGCGATCGGCTCGATGAGCGTCAGCTTCGTCGCGCCGGACATGCGGATGGCCTGCGCGGCCAGAAGCCCGATCGGCCCGCCGCCGCAGATGGCCACCGTCTGGCCGATCTTCAGGTCCACCTTGTCCATCAGCCGCACGGCGACGGAGACGGGCTCCAGAAGGCAGGCCTCCTTCAGGCTGACGTTCTCGGGCATCTTGTACACCTGGGATTCGTGCCAGACGATATATTCGCTCATGCCGGGGTTGTTCGATTCGTCGGCGTGCTCGCAGAACTGCTGCTGCCCGTTCTGGCAGTAGTAGCAGGTGCCGCAGAATTTCAGAAAGTTGCCGGCGACCCTGTCGCCGACCTTCAGGCCTTTTTTCGTCGCCTTGGGGCCCAGCTCGGTGACGACGCCCGACAGCTCGTGGCCCAGTCCGAACGGGACCTCCCAGCCGAAGATGTTTTCCACCAGGTGCGGGTCCGACCCGCAGATGGCGCAGTAGGCGACCTTGATCCGCACGTCCTCGTCGCCGAGCGGCTGCATGGGGATGTCCATGACCTTGACCTGCCCGCGCTTCGATTCGTCCGGGTCTCTCAGGCTGCCCGTTTTTACAACCGTAACCGATTTCATTACAGCTTACCTCCCGCACTTTTAGTGTCTTAAATTATACAGCACTTGCCCCCGTTATACAATCGTGCGATAAGACACGATTTCCCGCCCTACGTCCGGCTGTATTACGCCGTATAAGCTTGCCTCGGCCGGCGGTACTTGTTATAATTGGGACAGCATGCGAAACCGGGGGGCTCTGAGATGGATAAAAACGAAAACAACAAGCTGTATATACCGTTTCAGTTCCAGCTTCAGATGTCCGGTTACGACCTTTCGGTCAAATACCTTGAGAAGCTCGACGAGACGTGCGTGGAGTTCACGCACACGCATGTGAACTATGAAATCTATTATATCCTCAGCGGCCGGATGCGGATGCAGCTCGGCGGCGGGGAGCATCTTCTTCTGCCGAACCATTTCATACTCATACCGCCGGGCATCCGGCACGGCGCCGTCTACGAACCGGACGAGCCAAAGGAGTATGTCGTTTTCGTTTACGGCGTCCACAGAAGCTCGGAGCCGTCGGCGCTGCGCCGGACGCCGGAGTACGCTTTTATGGAACAGGTTGATCAGACGGTCGCCGACAGGCCGTACATCATCGCCGAGGACAAAAACGGCTGCGCCGCCGTCCTGTCCGCCATACAAAACGAGGCGCACGGCAGGCAGGCCGGCTGGCAGATCATACTGGTCGACTACTGCCGGGAATACCTGATCAAGCTGCTGCGCAACGTGCTCACGGACGGCGCGCGCGCGTCCGTCCAGCCGGATGCCGCCCAGGGCAATCTGGCCGTCGAGATCACGAAATTTATGCACGAGCACTATCCCGAGAACATCTCGCTGGAAGACGTCGCGAAGGCCTTCCACATCACGCCGCGGCACGTCACCCGGATTTTCAGCGACTATTTCGGCACAAGCTTCCGCCGGACGCTCAGCGTCTACCGGCTCAATTACGCGAAGAATTACCTGTGTACCACCGACAAGACGGTCGAGGAGATCGCGTCGCTCGTCGGGATATCGGCGCCGCAGACGCTCTACCGCCTGTTTAAGGAAAACGAGGGCATGACAATCAGCGAATACCGGAAATACCACCGGCAGGCCTGACGATATTCATAACCTATCAAAACGATGACAATCGAGGTTGCATATAATATATAAATGACGTATTTGTGCAATATATATAATTTTATGGGCGATAATTTGTGTACATTATTTTTAATTACTGTGTTATGATGTATGTAATATTTTTACTGTTTTGGCACAAAGAATAAATTCGGTTGTGGGGCTAACATGGAAAAGGTCGTTGATTATTCGGATATATACATAATTGAAAATGAATGCGACTTTATTGATATGTTTAGTCACGTCAATAATGTAAAACGTGATTTTTTTTCCTTAGCACCAAAATTATCTCAAATAATAGAATATCCCGTTTCTATTGTTCATGAAAAATACTACATAGAAAAAGTATATAGAGATTCTTATTATTCCTTTTTTTCAAGCAAACACTTTACTATTGAACGTCATTGTCAAAGATTTACATTGTTTGAAGGTGTGTTGTCTTATGAGATGCTTCATGATTATAGTAACCATGATTTACTTGAAAAGTCGTTAATTGGTGTAATAGTAATAAGGCCTACACCATATGGCACCATGGGGCGATCTCTAATTAATCCATTTAAACTTAAAATTAAATCCTGCTTCTTAAGGGTAACTATATTTGAAGTCGCGGTGCTGGGGCATTGTTTTAACATTCATGCTTTTCCATTTGCATCACAAGACTCGGAAACTATGACATGCGCAGAAACAACTGTTTGGAGCATACTGGAATATTATGGAAATAGATACTCTGAATATAAAACTATTTTACCAAGCGATATAATCAATGAATTAAACTTGATTGCCCAACAACGGGTTCTTCCATCAACTGGGCAAAATTACTTTGTCGTATCCTTATTATTGAAAAAATTTGGGTTTTCGCCGCGGCTTTATGCTTATGAAGCATATGGTACTAGCTTGAAGGTATTATTTCATTATTATGTTGAATCAGGTATACCATTAGCCGTAGGAGTGAAAGGAGTGAATTTCGGTCATTCTGTAGTATGTATCGGCCACGCAGAATCAGACTATGACCTAAGTGGTATAACCATTAGCAAAATTGGTAATATTCCATACGTTGATTCTTGTGTTTTTCACAAAGAATATGTTATGATAGATGATAATCAACTTCCATATGTAATAGAGCCTTTTGATGACTTTACTTCCCATCACCATGTGGTCAATAAGCATGTAAGTGTATTTGCTGTTCCACTATACAAGCGAATTTTTCTTGAAGCTGGGGATGCACATCTTATTTCTTATAGCGTTTTGGAAGATAGTAAATATGGTATAGAGAAATTCATGGCCTGCGATTGCTTTTCGGATGCAAATCCGATGGTTGTAAGATTGTTTCTTACAACATCGCGAAAATTTAGAGCGCAAAGATTGAAATGCTCAAATAATGAATATGCATGTCAGTTCTATAGCAACATGTGCTATCCAAAGTTTCTTTGGATAGCAGAGATATCTACCTACAATATGTATAAAGAACAGCATATAATTGGGGAAGTTGTTATTGATGCCACCGGTTTTAGAAAGGATGGAATTAATAATATCATATCTATTAGATATGGTAATCATTTAGGCTACCGATTGCCTGAAGAAAACCGAGCATTACTTTACGACAGACTATTTGATCAATATGCGGATTTAGATACAAGTTATGACATGTATATTAATAACCTATTAAAAGGAGGAGTATAGGTGATAATTGCTGAAAAACAGGATATCAGACCTATAGCAGAGATAAGCAAGCCTTCACACGCTGAAATTGAGGCAAACATTGAAGAAATAAATGCCAGGATAAAAGAATTTCTTGTGGAAAATGAAATGAAGGAAAAAGATAGCGTGTTTTATGCATCACAGTTTGTAACAACCGTCTAGTTGTCAATTTGATATATTAAAAACAAGGGATCAGACTAGTAAAAAGTCTAATCCCTTGTTGTTTTACTTTGGTAAACAAATAGAAAGCCCAATTATACACCGATGTATAAGGTATAATTTCGGGTGAGTTTCGGCCTTATTCCATCGGCGGGATAGGCTTTGCTTTCGAGTTTGAGCCGAAGGTGGCCTCGGGGCAGTTGATGTAGCCCGAGCCGCCGCCGACGTACATGCGCAGGCCGGTCACAAACTTCGACAGGTCGGACGCGAAGAAAAGCGCCACGTTCGCGATGTCGTCCGGCCTGCCGATCCGGCCCATCGGGACCTCCTGGTCGGCCAGGTCGCCGAGGAATCTGTCGCGCTCCGCCTGGGACATGTCGGGCGGGAACACCTCGTCCCAGAACGGCGACTCGATGGCGCCGGGGATGATGCAGTTGACGCGGATGCCCCAGCGGCAAAGCTCAAACGCCGCGTTGACGGCGACGGACTCCATGCCGGCCTTGGCCGCGTGATACGCGTACGTGACGAGCGGCGGGTTGAACGCCCCGTTGGACGAGCTGAGCACGATGCTGCCCGAGCGCCGCTTCTTCATCTGTTCGGCGACCTTGAGGTAGCAATAGAAGTTGCCCTTGAGGTTTCTGTCCATGCAGGCGTCCCAGACCTCCATGTGGACGTTGTCGGTCGTAAAGCCGCTGCCGATCTCGCCGCCGGCATATTGGACGAAGATGTCGATGCGGCCGAATTCGTCAAGGATCGCGCCGATCCCGGCGTCCACCTCCTCGGGCTTCGTGATGTCCATCCGGCCGTAAAAGCGCACGTTATAACCCTCGCCGGTCAGCTTTTTGCACAGGGCCTCGCCCTTTTTGACGTTGTAGTCGCCGATGACGACGGTTGCGCCTTCCCGGACGAACAGCTCGACGGTGGCCTCGCCCATGCCGGACGCGCCGCCCGTGACGAGCGCGATTTTATCCTTCAGCATATCCTTCATCGGTTCTGCTTCCCCTTTCGTTCACTTTGTATCGCCGCCTCACCTGTCCCGGTTGTCAACGGCAGGCTTGATCTCCCTGCCCGCCTTCATGTTGTCCAGCGCCTCGTTGATCTCCTCGAGCCTGTACTTTCTGCTGACAAGCTCCCCGAACGGATACTTGTGCTTATTGAATTTGATAAACTCCAGCGCCCTGTGGAAATGATGGATGATCGCGCCGCCGCTGCCGATGATCTGAAGGTTCTTCTGCAGAATCGTGTAGGGGTTGAACGTAATCTGCGACGGGGACGTCTGGCCGACGACGAGATACCGTCCGCCCTTCTGCACCATGTCGACGCCCTCGTTGAAGGCCGGCGGGTATCCCGAGCACTCCACGACAAGCTCCGGCCCCCTGTTCCCGGTCAGGTCGAGTATCCGGGCCTTGCGCTCGAGCGGGTCCGTGACCTCCTCGATATTGACGACCTCGTCGGCCCCCCATTTTTTAGCCAGCTCCAGCCGCTCCTTCGGCGCGCCGACGACGATGACGCGGCCCGCGCCGCTCTCCCGCGCCAGGACGGCCGCGTACAGGCCGACGGGACCCGCGCCCTGTATCACGACGCTGTCGGAAAGGCCGATGCCGCCGAGCTTTTCAAAGGCGGCCACGACGCTCCGGAACGCGCAGGCCACGCCGATGGACTCCTCCTCGGTCAGCTCGCTGGGGATTTTGACAACCTTTGTCACGGGTATGACATACTCGTATTCGGAAAAGCCGCCCATGAGCTTGTCCAGAGGCGACATGCCGTAGCCTTGCCTGTGCTCGCAGAGCATCGGTTTGCGCAGGATGTTGCAGTAGTAGCAGTCGTAACAGTCGGCATGCGCCCACATGATGCGGTCCCCGATGCGCAGCGGCTCGCCCGCGGCGTCGTGTACGCGGCCCTTCCCAAGCGCAACGATGCGCCCGATTGTCTCGTGGCCCATGATAAACGGGAGCGGCGCTTTGATGCCGAGGTTGCCGCTGGCGATATGTATATCCGAGCCGCATATGCCCGCCATCTCGACCTTGACGAGGATTGCCCCGTCGGTAACCGGGGGTATCGGGACCTCGCGTATCTCCAGAGGCTTTCCGTATTCGGTCAAAACCGCGGCCCTGCATGTTTTGGGTATATCCGCCATTTTACTTCCAACCTTTCTTTCGCAAAATCGTAAAGCTGAAGCTTATGCTTTAAGTTTATACCGACAAATGACATATGTAAAATAACAAATTCATTTGGTATAATAGGCAGAGCCTATTATTCAGGCTGTCGACAAAGCCCAGAGGGCCTTGTCGACAAGAAACTTGCATGACGGCTGCTCAGCCACAGCCGTCATGAGAAGTGTCATTTCCGATGCGCATGTCCCCGGAAATGACGGATTTAATCTTATTTCCGTCGTGCGCGACGGAAACTCTGCGAGGCTTTAAGCCGAATTAGCACTTTGTCTACACTTTGTATAGTAGGCAGAGCCTATTATTTGTGAGCGTTTTAATATAAAATCCCGTAAAGATATGATATAATTGCTTAAAACCGCCGTCTTGCTGCAAATTACCGATAGGCAAACGCAATTATTTTAATTTCGGCCGGGAGGCATGCAATGGAGATTGAACATCTGAGGTGTTTCCTGAGCGTGGCTAAGCTTTTAAGCTTTACGAAAGCCGCCGAAGAACAGCACATTGCCCAGCCGTCCATGAGTCAGATCATCCGCGCCATGGAAAAGGAACTGGGGATGTCGCTCTTTGAGCGCAGCAACCGCTCCGTGCGGCTCACGCCGGCCGGTAGGGTCTTTTATGACGAGGCGCTCATCCTCGTGGCCAAATACGACGAGGCCGTCAAAAAGATGCATAGCGCGTCCTCCGGGATGGCAGGCGTCCTCCGGGTCGGGTATTGGGGGCCGTATGAGCCGATTCTGATCCCGAAGCTGCTGGCGTCCTTCCGGCGGGCTTACCCGAAAATTGAGCTGTCCATCCGTCAGGACAACAACAGAGCGCTCGTCGAGGCGCTTGCAAACGACCTGACCGACATCGTTTTCTCTTCGCCGTACCCGTACAGGGACCGGGACGACATCAGCCTTCGCCTTCTGGACTCGAGTCCGTCCTGCGCCGTCGTTCACAAAAACCATCCGCTCGCGGACGTCGGGAAGATCCGCCCCGAGTTTCTGAGCAACGAAAAATTCGTGCTTTTAGACATGCAGGACCCGCAGGACAGCAGCAAGCTGGAGAAGGACTGGATGCGAAACGGGCTCAGGCCCGCGAACGTGACGAGACTTTCGCTTTACGAAAACATGCTGCTCATGGTGGAAGCCGAAATCGGCATCACCCTCCTGCCGCTCTGCATGGAGCCGTTTACGGGCCCGAACCTCCGCTATATCGGGCTGGAGGGAGATATGACCGTCGAGTTTTGCGTGGCGTGGTCAAACAAAAACAGGAATCCGGCGATCCGGCTGCTTCTGGACATCATCGAAGCGGAAGGCGCGGCGGCCCGATAAAGGCCGTGGCCCGCACATGAAAAGCCCGCCATCCGGCGGGCTTCAGACTCACTTTACATCTTATTGTATTACGAATTTATAGCCGAAGCCCCAGACCGTCACGATGTACGAATCGTACGGCTTGATGCTGTCGCGAAGCGAACGGATATGCGTGTCGACCGTCCTGTCCGAGCCGATGAACTCGTAACCCCACACCTCGTTTAAAAGCGCGTCCCGGGAAAAGGCCTTGTTCGGGTTCTGAGCCAGGAAATACAGCAGCTCGAATTCCTTTGGCGTCAGCTTGACACCCCTGTCGTCCACAAAAACGGCGCGGGAGATCGTGTCGATCACAAGGCCGTCAAACGAAACCTTGGAGGGAGCGCTCCGCCTCACGCCCTGCGTGCGGTAGACGAACACCCGGATGCGCGCCGTCAGCTCGGGCGCCGAGAACGGCTTGCATAAAAAATCGTCCGCGCCCAGCTCAAAGGCAAGCAGCTTGTCGCCCTCGTCGGTCAGGGAGCTGACGAAGAGGATCGGCACGTCAGATATTTTGCGGATCTGCCGGCAGACATTCCAGCCGTCGAGCATGGGCAGGTCCGTGTCCAGGAGGATGATCTGATAGTCAAACCGCCTGAACAGCTTGACCGCCGTGATGCCGTCCCCGGCAACGTCGAAATCATAGCCGAGCTCTTCCGCCAGCTTTTTGATCTGGTTTCTGGCGGATTCGTCCTTATCGGCGATCAGCATCCGTATATCGTTCATCAGACACCTCCGGAACTGCTGCTTACGGAAAGCTCAACACGTTCATTTTATTATGTTTTGCGGCGGATTACAACCCGGAATCGTCCGCCTCAAAAAAAACGGGCTGCGCTGAACGTGCAGCCCGTTTTTGTTAATTTGGCAAGTGCCGTTATCTCTCCCGCTTCAGGTAATCCGCTATCACGTTTTTGAGGATCTCGACCGTCTCGGAGGTGTCCGCCAGCTCGCTCTTGAGCCGCGTGTTTTCCGCCTCAAGCGAGAGAGCCTGCGCCGACTGTATGCCGTCAAAGCCGTAGCTGCGCGAAGGCGCGGCCGCCTTCTGCTGCCTCCCGGCCGCGGATATACCGGCCGGCTGTTTCTTCGCGGGCGGCTGGGCGACGGAGAACCGCTGATCCGAAAGCTCATTGAGGATGCCCCGCGGCACGTAATGCGTGTGCAGATACTTGTGCGAGACGTGGCTGTTTGGGTGCTCAAGATACTCTTTATACAGGGCTGTGATATAGGGATTCTCATGCGATTTGCGCAGCGTTTTGCTTTCGTCCTCGTCGTAAACGCCGCGGAGCCTTTTTTGACGGACGTCCGGATCTGCCGAGCGCGGCTGGCCGCCGCCCATGATGCAGCCCCCCGGGCAGCCCATCACCTCGATGAAATGGTACGGGGACTGGCCGCCGGCGACCTGCTTCATCAGCTCCTTGGCGCCCTTGAGGCCGCTCGTCACGGCGACCTTGACCGTCACGCCGTCCAGATGCTTAAACTCCTCTTTCGGGTTTTCTATCGTGAGGGCCGCTTCCTTCACGCGCTCGAGTCCGACGATCGGCGTCACGTGCAGCCCCTCGAACGGCAGCTCGCGCCCCGTGACGATCTCATAGACGGTGCGCAGCGCCGCTTCCATGACGCCGCCGGTCAGGCCGAAGATATCGGCAGCGCCCGTGGACATACCGAGCGGATTGTCGAATTCCATATCCTCGAGCGCTCTGAAATCGATGCCCATCTCGCGGATCATGGAGGCCAGCTCCCGCGTCGTGAGGACGGCATCCACGTTGGGATGACCGTCGTTTTGCATTTCCGGCCTCTCAATCTCCGTCTTCTTGGCCGTGCACGGCATGACGGAGACGACATAGATGTTTTTCGGATCGACGTTCACCTTGCCGGCGTAGTACGATTTTATAAGCGCCCCGAGCATCGTGTGGGGCGACTTGCAGGTGGACAGGTGGTCGAGCTCCGTCGGGAACGTATGCTCGATGTATTTGATCCACCCGGGGCTGCAGCTTGTGATCATCGGCAGCACGGCCTCCTTGCCCGTCAGTGCGTTTGTGACGCGCGTGAGAAACTCCGTGCCCTCCTCCAGGATCGTGAGGTCGGCGGCGAAGTTCGTGTCGAACACGTCGTCGAAGCCGAGCGCATGCAGGGCGGAGGCCAGCTTGCCGGTGACGCGCGCGCCCGGCTCATAGCCGAATTCCTCTCCGATGGCCACGCGGATGGCCGGCGCGGTCTGCACGACGACGCGCTTCGTCTTGTCGCCGAGCGCCTTCCAGACCTTCTGGACGGCGTCCGTCTCCTTGAGCGCCCCGACGGGGCACACGACGGTGCACTGCCCGCACATCGTACAGTTGACGTCGCCGATCGGCAGGCCCAACGCGGGGCTGATGACCGTATTGAAGCCCCGGTGCTGCGCGTTGATGATGCCGACGCCCTGGATGTCGTTGCAGGCCGTGACGCAGCGGCGGCACAAGACGCACTTGGAGATATCGCGCGTAATGGAGACCGAAACGTCGATGGTGCAGTCGGAGCGCTTGCCGTCAAAGCGCGTGGCCTCGACGCCGAGCGTCTTTCCCAGCTGCTGCAGCTCGCAGCTCTGGTTGCGCTTGCAGCTCAGGCAGTCCTTGGAGTGGTCGGACAGCAAAAGCTCGTACAGGACCTTGCGCGCGCTTCGTACCCTGGGGGAATTCGTGTGGATGACCATTCCGTCCAGGACCCTCGTCATGCAGGCGGGCATCAGCGTTTTCGCGCCCTCGACCTCGACGACGCAGATGCGGCAGGAGCCGAACTGGTGGACGCCTTCCATATAGCAGAGGTTGGGGATGGAAATACCGTTTGCTTTCGCGGCCTCGATGATCGTCAGCTCGTCATCGACGGAGAGGTTTCTTCCGTTTATCGTGATATTTTTCATCTTCTACCTCCTGTCACAGTGCAGGCAGCGCATGGCTTCCGCGATGGCGTTGAGCTTGTGGTAGCCCAGATCCACCTCGTCGAAGTGGGTGCGGCGCTTGTCGGCCGGGAGCATCTCGACCGGGAAACGCGGGTGCTCGACAACCTCGTCCTCGCTGTAATTGTCCGGGATGTCGATCGGCGCGCCCTTGTTGAGAACGCCGCTGCCGCCGAGATATTTGTCGATCGCGACGGCGGCTTTTTTGCCGTCGGCTATGGCCTGGATCACCGTGTCGGGTCCGTGCGCGACGTCGCCGCCGGCAAAGACGCCGGGCATCGTCGTCATCATGGTGTCCGCGTCGATGATGAACGTGCCCCACGGCGTGAGGCCGATCTCGCTTTTTGGTATGAACGGCAGGTCCGAATACTGGCTGACGGCCGGGATGACCGTATCCACGTCGAGCATAAAGTTGGAGCCTTCGACCCTCACCGCCTTGCGCCGCCCGTCGCTGCCGAACTCTCCGATCTTGTTGCGCATGAGCTCGATCTTTTCGAGCCTGCCGCCCGGGCCGCCGACGAACCGCACGGGCGAGACGAGCTCAACGATCTCCACGCCCTCCTCGACCGCGTCGCCCACCTCCTCCTCATACGCCGGCATGGATTCGCGCGTCCGCCTGTACAGGACGATGACCTTCTCAGCGCCCAGCCGGACGGCCGTGCGGGCCGAGTCGATGGCCGTGTTGCCGCCTCCGATGACGGCGACCGTTTTGCCGAGCCTGACATCCTTGCCCAGGTTGACGCTCTTGAGGAAATCGATCCCATGGATGACGCCGGGCAGGTTTTCGCCCGGGATGTCGACCTTTTCCGGGAACTGCGCGCCCGTGGCGACATAGACCGCGTCGTACTTGGCTCTGAGCGACTTGAACGTCACGTCCTTGACGACGTCGATATTCAGGTGGATATTGACGCCGGCCTGCTCGATCAGCTCGATCTCGTGCTGCAGGACCTTCTTGGGCAGCCTGTATTCGGGGATGCCGAAGGCCAGCACGCCGCCCGCGACGGATTCTGACTCGAACACGTCCACGTCGTAACCGATGCGCACGAGATAATAGCCGCAGGTGAGGCCCGAGGTGCCCGCGCCGATGACGGCCACGCGTTTGCCGTTTTTCGGGAAGACAAGATCTTTCGTAAATGGCTGCTCGTTTTTATACGCGTAATCGGCGACGTACCGCTTGAGCTCGCGGATGGCCACCGCCTCGTCCACCGATGCTCGCCGGCACTTGCTTTCGCACGGGTGCGTGCAGATGCGCCCGCAGACGGCCGGGAAGGGATTTTCCTGCCGGATGAGGTTGTGCGCGTCGGTAAAGCGCCCCGCGGCGATAAGCCTTAAGTAGCCGGGGACGTTGATGTTTGCCGGGCACGTGTTTTCGCACGGCGATATAAAAAGCTCCGAGCAGACGCCGGCCCGGCAGTATTTGTTGCGGATGTGCTCCTCGTATTCGTCTCTGAAATACTTGATGGTACTTAAGACGGGGTTCGGCGCCGTCTGCCCCAGGCCGCACATGGCGGTGTCCTTGATCGTCTCGCCGAGCTCCTCCAAAAGCTCGATGTCGCCCTCCTCGCCCTCGCCGCGCGTGATCCGCTCGAGGATCTCGAGCATGCGGGTCGTGCCGATCCGGCAGGCGTTGCATTTGCCGCACGATTCGTCTTTGATGAAGTCCATAAAAAATCGTGCCGTGTCGACCATGCACGCGTCCTCGTTCATGACGATCAGGCCGCCGGACCCCATGATCGAGCCGGCCTTGGCCAGGTTCTCATAATCCATTGGGATGTTCATGTTATCGAGCGTGATGCAGCCGCCCGAAGGACCCCCTGTCTGCGCGGACTTGAATTTTTTGTCCTTGGGGATGCCCCCGCCGATGGAAAAAACGATGTCGCCCAGCGGGATGCCCATCGGCACCTCGACAAGGCCGGTATTCTCGATATGGCCGGTCAGGGCAAACACCTTCGTGCCGGGGCTGCTTTCCGTGCCGTACTGGCGGAACCATTCGGCGCCGTTTAGGACGATAAGATCGGAAGAGCGTCGTGTAGGGAAAGAGTGTAGGATAGGGTGTAG
>CAYMLM010000044.1:968-15640 GCA_964391385.1 uncultured Papillibacter sp. | reverse complement strand
AATTTTACCTGAGGTTGGATAAAACACGCGATGTGCTGGAATTTCCCATCAACGACGTGCTTGATATTAACGGATGGGACTTTGATAAGACGTTACGGCTGCTCCATACCTCAAATCCCACGCTCTTTGAGTGGACCAAATCGCCCATTGTATATAAAACGACTGAACTTTATGAAAAATTTTCGACTAATGTCGGTAAGTATTTTGTTGCGAAGTCGGCATTGTGGCACTATCTCAGTACTGCTGAGGGTAATAACCGTGAGTTCTTAAAAGGTGATTTGGTCAAGGCAAAAAAATACTTTTATGTGATACGTCCGCTTCTGGCCTGTCGGTGGATTCTTGAACGACGTACCCCACCGCCCATGCTCTTTTCTGAGCTTGTCGAAACACAGCTCGAACCGGAGCTAAAGCCGGATATCGAGAACCTATTGAAACTTAAAATGTCTACGTCTGAGATTGGCGTGATACCGCGCATTGACGCGCTTAATGCCTTTATTGAACAGAATCTGGTTGCTGTTAGAGCGCGGATTGAGGCCTTGCCGAAAGAATCTCAGCAAGACTGGAAGGGGTTAAACGACTTGTTTCTCTCTGTTTTGAAATGAAGACCAAATAAAGACCAAGATTCGGGAAATACCACATAATGCTATCTTCCTGCTATTCATTTTCCAACCTAATATGCACATGTTTTATAACCCGAACGTATTTAGTGGCGTATAGAAAAATTCATTTCGCCTCTAACCACGCCAACACAACACAAAGCCCTGTGATCATTGAAATCACAGGGTTTCTTGTCTGGTGGAGGAGGGTGGATTCGAACCACCGAAGTCACTGACAACAGATTTACAGTCTGCCCCCTTTGGCCACTCGGGAACTCCTCCGTATTCAATTTGGCTGATCGGGGTAATGGAGCTGGTGGACGGATTCGAACCCCCGACCTGCTGATTACAAATCAGCTGCTCTACCGGCTGAGCTACACCAGCGCGCCCCTTGCCGTCAGTGAGAACAATCATAGCAAACGCGCCGCGTATTGTCAATACAAAAATCGTTCCGGGGCTTCTGGCAATTTTCTGGCGATAATAGACAGGGGAGGCACCGCCGGCCTCTTTCCGGGAGCCCGGAAAAGATGCCTGTCCGCTCTGCAGACAGACTGTCCGCACAGGTTTCGTCGTTTTTTCATCGCGTATCTTTAAATGTTCACATATATATGCTATAATACTTTAATTCATGAAATGACACGAACCGCAGTGTGAAAAGCGTTCATGTTTCCGACATACGCAAGGTACCCGCCGCCGCCTGGCGGCCGAAGCCGTTATAGGACAGCCGCAATTTCAGGCGCCGTTCATTGACAGACTAATTCTGCGCGTGCGCGCATCGGAGGTCAACATGTTTAAAGAGGTCGTAGCAAAGGTTTTCGGCACGCACAGCCAAAGAGAGCTGAAAAACATCGCCCCGCTTGTCGGCAGGATCGACGCGTTCGAGGAGGAGTATAGGAAGCTTTCCGACGAGGCGCTGAAGGCCAAAACAGCCGAATTCAAAAGGCGTCTCAGCGAAGGCGAGACGCTTGACGCCATCCTGCCGGAAGCCTTTGCGACCGCGCGCGAGGCCGCCGACCGCGTCCTGGGCCTGCGGCCCTATAAGGTCCAGCTCATCGGCGGCATCGTCCTGCATCAGGGCCGTATCGCCGAGATGAAGACCGGCGAAGGCAAGACGCTCGTGGCCGTATTGCCGGCCTACTTGAACGCGCTGGCCGGAAAAGGCGTCCATATCGTGACGGTCAACGATTACCTGGCCCGCCGCGACAGCGAGTGGATGGGCAAGGTCCACAACTACCTGGGCCTGACCGTCGGCCTCATCGTCCACGGCCTTTCGAGCGCCGAACGCCGCGCCGCCTATAACGCCGACATCACGTACGGGACGAACAACGAGATGGGCTTTGACTACCTTCGCGACAATATGGCGCTCTACAGCGCCAATATGGTCCAGCGCGGGCACTCGTTCGCCATCGTCGACGAGGTCGACTCCATCCTCATCGACGAGGCCAGGACGCCCCTCATCATCTCCGGCCAGGGCGACGAGTCGACGGACCTGTATACAAGGGTCGACGAGTTTGTCTGCCGGCTCAAGAAGAAGGTCTACGCCACGATTGACGACAAGGCGCAGGAGGAGGAAGACCTCGACGCCGACTACGTCGTGGACGAAAAAGCCCGCTCCGCGACGCTGACGGAACGCGGGGTCAGAAAAGCCGAGGCGCACTTCGGGCTTGAAAACCTCGCGGACCTTGAAAACAATACGCTCTCGCACCATATCAATCAGGCCATCCGCGCGCACGGCGTCATGCAGCGGGACGTCGACTACGTCATCAAGGACGGCGAGATCATCATCGTCGACGAGTTCACCGGGCGTCTCATGTTCGGCCGCCGGTACAACGAGGGACTGCACCAGGCCATCGAGGCCAAGGAACACGTCGAGGTCGCGCGTGAGAGCAAGACGCTGGCAACCATTACGTTTCAGAACTATTTCCGCCTGTACGACAAGCTCTCCGGCATGACCGGCACAGCCCTGACGGAGGAGGAGGAGTTCAGCTCCATCTACAATCTCGATGTTATCGAGATCCCGACGAACAAGCCGCTCATCCGCATCGACAACCCGGACGTCATCTACAAAACGGAAAACGGCAAATACAGGGCCATCATCACTCAGATTGAAGAGTGCAATAAAAAGGGGCAGCCCGTCCTCGTCGGCACCATTTCGATTGAAAAGAGCGAGCTTTTATCCGCCATGCTCAAAAAGCGGGGCATCGGCCACAATGTGTTAAACGCCAAGCACCACGAGAAGGAAGCCGAGATCGTCGCCCAGGCCGGCAAGCTCAGCGCGGTCACGATCGCCACGAACATGGCCGGGCGCGGAACAGACATCATGCTCGGCGGCAACGCCGAATACCTGGCGCGAAACGACCTGAAGAAACTGGACCTGACGGACGAAATGATCGTCGAGGCCACAGGCTACGCCGACACCGACAACGAGGAAGTCCTCGAGGCCCGGCGCCTTTTCACGGAAGCTCTGGCCAGGCATAAGCTCGTCACATCCGCCGAGGCGGAGAAGGTCAAGGAAGCGGGCGGCCTGTACATCCTCGGCACCGAGCGGCACGAGTCGCGCCGCATCGACAACCAGCTGCGCGGCCGTTCAGGACGCCAGGGAGACTCCGGCGAATCGCGGTTTTTCATCGCGATGACAGACGACATCATGCGGCTTTTCGGCTCGGAGCGCATTATGGGCATGATGGATTCGCTGGGCCTCGACGAGGACACCCCGATCGACCAGAAGATCCTGTCCAACGCGATCGAACAGGCGCAGAAGAAGGTTGAAAGCCGCAACTTCCAGATCCGCAAAAACGTGCTGGAATACGACGACGTCATGAACACCCAGCGTACGATCATCTACGCGCAGCGCCGGAAGGTCCTCGACGGGGAAAACATCAAGCCGGTCCTGCAGACGATGATCGGCGAAGTCATCCAGACGGCCGTTCTGTCGGGCGCCGCCGAACATGAGAAGCTGGATGACCAGGCCGTTCTTGACGAGCTCGTCAAGCCCTACGAGCAGCTGTTCCTGAAGAGAAGCGATGTGCCGAAGGCGTCGGACGGCCTCACCCCCGCCGAGCTCAAGGATTATCTTTATGACAGGGCCATCGAGGCCTATGAAGCCAAGGAGGCGGAACTGGGTCTCCTGCCCGGCACCGAGACGCCGCTGATGCGCGAGCTCGAGCGCGTGATCATGCTGCGCGTCGTTGACGAATACTGGACGGAGCATATCGACGCCATGGAGGAGCTCCGCGACGGCGTCCGGCTGCGCGCGTACGGACAGATCAACCCCGTGGACGAGTACAAGCGCGAAGGCTACGACATGTTCGAGGCCATGGTGGGCGGTATCAAGGAAGAAGTCGTCCGGCGCGTGTTTATCGCGCGCGTCAAGAAGGAGCAGACGCTCGAGCGCAAGAGCGTAGCCAGAAATCAAAACGCCCTGAACAACGTCGGCGGCGACGACTCCGTCAAAAAGCAGCCGGTCCGCAAGGGAGTGAAGATCGGCCGGAACGACCCGTGCCCCTGCGGCAAGAAGCGGCCGAACGGGCTGCCGATGAAGTATAAGGACTGCTGCGGCAGGGACGCCTGACGATGCCGTTTGAAGAAATCAATGCCGGCGGCCTGCTCTTTATGACCGCCTCCAATATCGATGCCGCGCACGCTTTCACCACCCGGCTGGGCGGCGTGAGCGGCGGCGTGTATGCGTCCTTGAACCTCGGCTATAAGGAAGGCGACGCAGAGGACAGCGTCCGGCGCAATTATACGATTTTGGGCGCAGCGCTCGGCTTTGACCCGAGTTGCCTCGTGTTTTCGCACCAGGTCCACAAGGATGATGTGCGCGCCGCCACGGCGCAAGACCGGCGCGGGCCGTACGACCCGATCCCGTACGAGGCCGACGGCCTCGTCACCGCGGAGACGGACCTGCCGCTCATCATTTTCACGGCCGACTGCACCCCCATCCTCCTGCATGACCCAGTGCGCGGCGCCGTCGGCGCCGTCCACGCCGGATGGCGGGGTACGGTAAAGGACATCGCCGGCGCCGCCGTCAGAAAAATGGCGTCTGAATTCGGCTGCCGGCCGGCCGACATCCGCGCGGCGATCGGGCCGTGCATCTCGTCGTGCTGCTTTGAGACCGGAGACGATGTCCGCGCGGCCGTCGCGCGGGTTCTGGGCAGCGAAGAGGCGTCCCGGTACGCCGTGCCGCGCGCAGACAAGTACATGGTCGATTTAAAGGCCATCAACGCCCTGCTGCTCGACCGCGCGGGGATCAGGCGCGAAAACATTGAAGTCAGCCCCGAATGCACGTCCTGCCGCAGCGACAAATACTGGTCCCACCGTGTGACGAAGGGCAGGCGCGGCAGCCAGGCAGCCGTGATCCTATTGAAAGGAAATCCACATTGAACCGCTTATTTACTCAAGCCGCAGCGGCGCTGTCGGCCCTCGCGCTGATATGTTCGCTCGCAGCGTGCGACAGCCAGGTCACTGCCGAGGATCCCGTTGTCTCCGAGGACGTGCAGCCGTCTGCCTCCGCCGCGGTCGTCATCCAAGCCGACAATCGGTTCACGGTCCGGTATAATTCTAACTACTCGCTCAATCCCATAACGGGCACGAACCCCGACAACATGGCGATCGTGCCGCTGATTTATGAGGGGCTTTTTGTTCTGGACGAAAACTGGCAGGCGCAGCCCGTGCTGTGCCAAAGCTATGAGACGTCGGACGGCCTGACCTACACATTCACCCTCAAACCGGATATTCTGATGCATGACGGCTCGACGCTGACGGCTCAGGACGTGCGCTATACGCTGGGCTGCGCCAGGGAGGACGGCCGGTTTACAGGGCGGCTGCGCAACATAGAAAGCGTTGCCGCGGTCGATGAGCTGACGGTTGAGATCACACTGAAAACCGCCAGCTACAAGCTTCCGGTCATTCTGGATATACCCATCATTAAGGCAAACTCCATCGACTACAATTATCCGCCGGGGACGGGCCCGTATTACTTCGAGGATACGGGCACGCCCCTGCTGGCCGCCTATTCGGAGTACCGCGACCGGCAAAGCCTGCCCATATCGACGATCTACCTGAAAGAATGCGCCAATATTGATCTTTCGGTGGAATTTTCCTCCCAGGCCGTCGATCTCTTCTGGGACGACCCGGCCGACTCGTCGGAGATCAACATTTTAAGCGATCATGAGGTCCGGTACTACAGGACCAATATCCTTCAGTTTATCGGCTTCAACACGCGCAACAAGGTCCTCGCCGATCCGGCCATGCGGCGGGCGCTGGGCCTGGCCGTTGACCGGGACGAGATCGTGGACACGATCTATACAAACCATGCCGAGGCCGCACAGCTGATATTCAACCCGGAATACCCGCTCTATGACGAGAGCTGGGAGGTTGAGGTTACCGATCCGCTTGCCGAAATCTCCGCCATTTTCAGAAATCTCGGGCTCGAGGACGCCAACAGCGACGGATATCTGGAATATTTAAACGCGGAGCAGCAGCATACGCCGTTTACGCTCTACTTTATCGTCAACGAGGAGAACGACTATAAGGTTGCCGCCGCGGAGGAGATCGCCCTGTCCATGCAGACGATCGGGATCGACGTCCAGATAAAGAAGTTGTCGTGGGACGCGTACCAGACCGTTCTGCAAAGCGGGAATTTCGACATGTATTACGGCGATGTCTGCCTGCCTGCCGATTATGACCTCTCGCGGCTGCTGAGCCCCGGCGGGGCCATCGACTATGGACATGCCGGCAACGAATCCTATGCGTACTACATCGACGCTTTTCTCGCCGCGACCGATGAAACCGCGGCCAAGACGGCGGCCGGGCAGCTGTGCGCCTACGCCTATGAAGACGCGCCGATCATCCCCGTTCTTTTCAGGCAATACGCCGTTCACACGAACCGGAACACCGTGAGCGGACTCGCGCCGACACAGGCGAATATTTTTTACGATTTTGTCGACTGGACGATCAGCCTCCCCTGACAAGCGCGGGGGAGAATATGCCGACTTTTCGGGACAGCCGGCTGCGACGGAAGGACTCATATGCAGGTATACAGATGTTTTACGGAAAAGCGGCCCGGGTTTGATACCGAGGCGCGGGGACTGAGGCGTGATCTCGGAGACTATCTTGGAATCAGAGGCCTTGACGCCGTGCGCATTTTCAACCGGTACGACACCGAGGGCATAACGGACGACGTTTATCGCGAGGCGAAGACGACTATTTTTTCCGAGCCGCAGGTCGACGACTGCCATGACGAGACGCTGCCGGCGTTTGCCGGGGAGCACTGGATTCTGGGCGTCGAGGCGCTGCCCGGCCAGTTTGACCAGCGGGCGGACTCCTGCGCGCAGTGCATCCAGATGCTCACCCGCCGGGACCGGCCCCGGGTCAAAACGGCAAAGATTTACGTTTTTTTCGGCGCGCTGACGCCGGAGGACAAGCGGAAGCTGAGCGGCTACCTGATCAACCCCGTTGAAACGCGTCAGGCCGAACCGGACAAGCCGGCGACGCTTGAGACCGTTACGGCCGAACCGCTTCCGGTCGCCGTGGTGGACGGTTTCGCGAGGGCCGGCGACGACGGACTCCGGGAGATTCACAGCCGCTTCGGCCTGGCGATGGATGAGGACGACCTGCGTTTTATGCAGGCGTATTTCCGGGATACGGAAAAACGCGACCCGACGGAGACGGAGCTGCGGCTCGTTGACACGTACTGGTCGGATCACTGCCGGCATACCACCTTCGGCACGCATCTCGACCCGGTCGAGATCGGGGACGAAGACGTAAAAAAGGCATACCGGATGTATCTGGACGCGCGGGCGGAGCTTTACGGCGAGGCCGCGGCCGACCGCCCCAAGACGCTGATGGATGTCGCCACCATCGCCGCGAAGGTGCTCAGGAGCCGGGGACTTCTCAAGGACATCGATCTTTCCGAAGAGGTCAACGCCTGTTCTATCCACGTCAGCGCAGATGTCAAACCCGACGGATCGGACAAAAGCGCGCCGGAGGACTGGCTCCTGATGTTTAAAAACGAGACGCACAACCACCCGACGGAGATCGAGCCGTTCGGCGGCGCGGCGACATGCATCGGCGGCGCGATCCGGGACCCGCTGTCCGGCAGGGCCTACGTATACCAGGCCATGCGCGTGACGGGCGCGGCAGATCCGCACGCGCCGCTCGGCGAGACGCTGCCCGGCAAGCTGCCCCAGCGCAAGCTGACGGTGACGGCCGCTCAGGGCTACTCCTCTTACGGCAACCAGATCGGCCTTGCGACCGGGCTCGTCCATGAGTTTTATCATCCGCGCTATGTGGCCAAGCGGATGGAGGTCGGCGCCGTCGTCGGCGCCGTCCGGGCCTTAAACGTCAAAAGATGCGTTCCCGCGCCGGGCGACAAGGTCATCCTTTTGGGCGGCCGGACGGGACGCGACGGCATCGGCGGCGCGACCGGCTCGTCCAAAACCCACAACGACCTGTCGCTGACGACGATGGCCTCCGAGGTCCAGAAGGGCAACGCCCCGGAGGAACGGAAAATACAGCGCCTGTTCCTCGACCCCGAGGTGACGAGGATCATCAAACGCTGCAACGATTTCGGCGCGGGCGGCGTCTCAGTCGCCATCGGCGAGCTCGCCGACGGGCTGGATATCGACCTTGCGCGCGTGCGAAAAAAATACGAGGGCCTTGACGCCACGGAGCTTGCGATCTCCGAGTCGCAGGAGCGCATGGCCGTCGTCGTTGCGCCCGGGAATGCCGAGACCTTTATACAGAAAGCGGCCGGCGAGAACCTGGAGGCGTATGTCGTGGCGGAGGTCACGTCGTCGCGCCGCCTGGTCATGCGCTGCGGGGAGGACGTCGTGGCCGATTTAAGCCGCGATTTCCTGTCCTCCAACGGGGCCGGGAAGCGCATGCCGGTCAAGGTCCCCGCGATGAAAAAGGAAACGAAGCCGAAGGACGCGCGCACGGCGGCCGACAGGCTGCGGGCGCTCGTCAGCGACCTGCGGTATGGCTCCCAGCGGGGCCTGATCGAACGCTTCGACAGCTCCATCGGCGCGCGCAGCGTCCTCATGCCCTTCGGCGGCACGTACCGGAGGACGCCGACGCAGGCGATGGCGGCCCTTCTGCCCGTCATCGGCGGCTCGACGACGACCTGCTCGGTCATGACGTTCGGGTTTGACCCCTATCTGTCGTCGGCAAGCCCTTACGAAGGCGCGAAGACGGCCGTCCTGTCGTCGGTGAGTAAGCTGGTGGCCGCCGGGTGCGACCCCGACCGCGTCTACCTCTCCTTTCAGGAATATTTCGAGCGCCTGCGGCGGGATCCCGAGCGCTGGGGGAAGCCACTGTCGGCCCTCCTGGGCGCGCTGGAGGCCCAGCTTGGCCTGGGGCTGGCCGCCATCGGCGGTAAGGACAGCATGTCCGGCTCCTTTAACGACCTGGACGTGCCGCCCACGCTCATCTCCTTCGCCGTCGCCCCGAACGACGCCCGTTTCGTGCTGTCGCCCGAGTTCAAGACGCCGGGCAACGACGTCGTGCTGTTTGAAGCCGCGGGGACGCCGCCGGAGCTCAAGCGGGTCTGGAAGACAATCCGGGCCCATATTGAAAAGGGCGAGATCGTGTCGGCCTGGTCCGTGACGGACGGCGGGGCGGCCGAGGGGATATTTAAGATGGCGCTCGGCAACCGGCTGGGCTTCAGGTCGTCCCCCGAAACGGACCCGGAAACGCTGTTTTCAGCGCCCGTCGGCTCCATTGTCGCGGAAGCGGCGTCACCGCTGCCCGGGGCGCGCGTCATCGGACAGGTGACGAGCGACTACGAGCTCGCGCTCGGCGGCGAAACGGTCGCCCTGGAAGAACTCGAACGGCTGTGGGAGGAGGCGCTGGAAGACGTTTTTCCAACGAAGACGGAGGTGTCGGGACCTGTCGAAGCCGTTTCCCATCCGGCGCGTCCGGCGCGGCCGGGCGGCGTCAAGCTTGCCTGCCCGCGCGCGGTCATCACGGTTTTCCCGGGCACGAACTGCGAATACGAAACGGCCAGAGCCGTCAAAAACGCCGGCGGCGCGCCGGAGATTAAGCAGATCAGAAATCTCACGCCCTCTTATCTGGAACAGTCGGTCGAGGAGGTGGCGGCGGCCATAAAAGGCAGCCAGATCCTCATTATCCCCGGCGGCTTTTCGGGCGGAGACGAGCCGGACGGAGCGGCCAAATTCATTGCGGCCTTTTTCCGGAACCCCCGCGTCACGGACGCCGTTCACGAGCTGCTGTACAAGCGCGACGGGCTGATCCTCGGCATATGCAACGGTTTTCAGGCGCTTATCAAGCTCGGCCTCGTCCCGTTCGGGGAAATCCGGACAATGGATGAGGAATGCCCGACGCTCACGTACAACCTGATCGGACGCCATCAGGCGAGCTATGTGTCGACGCGCGTGGCCTCCGTGCGCTCGCCGTGGCTCGGCCTGTGCCAGGTCGGCCAGGTGCATACGCTTCCCGTTTCGCACGGCGAAGGCCGCTTTGTCGCATCCGGCAAAACGCTTCGGGAGCTGACGGAAAACGGGCAGCTCGCCACGCAGTACTGCGACCTCGACGGCAACGTGTCGATGGACGTCCGGGGCAATCCGAACGGCTCCGCCATGGCCATCGAGGGCATCACGAGCCCCGACGGCAGGGTCTTCGGCAAAATGTGCCACACCGAACGCGTGGGAGGATATGTGGCGAAGAACATATACGGCAGCAAACATCAGCCGATATTTGAAAGCGGTGTCAGATATTTCGGCTGATTGTGCAAATAATAACGATTCCGGCAGTCATCTTATCAAACCGTCTAGGGTCAAAAACCGCCTATCGGGATGGCGGCGTCGGTTTAACTGCCGGACGGGGGGACTTTATGACAGACAGAAATCTGATAGAAAAAGCAAAAGAAGCCCTGGATCATGCCTACGCCCCTTATTCGCGTTTTCCGATCGGTGCGGCGCTCGAATGCGGCGACGGGACGGTTTTCACCGGGAGCAAGATTGAAAACGCCGCGCTTGAGTGTACCCTTTGCGCCGAACGGTCGGCGCTGGCCGCCGCCGTCAGCGCCGGACACAGGCATTTCACGCGCATCGCCATTTACGCCGAATCCGGCAATTATTGCTTTCCCTGCGGCACCTGCCGGCAGGTGCTCTGGGAGTTCTCGCCGCGCGTAGAGGTGCTGTGCGCGCGGGCCGACGGGCGCTATGTCAGCTATCCGCTAGCCGCATTGCTTCCGGAGGCCTTCAGCAGCCATTCCATGGAATAAACCGGCGGACCGGAGGCGGCCGGTAGGAATTTGTTATAATATTGTAACCTAACGTTCTTTACTCCGTGCGGATATTTGTTATAATAATGCTATAAAGCCACATATTATTAAAGGAAATAAGAAGATACCGTTTTAATCGATTCGGGATTTTGCGGGGAGGGCTCGGAGATGGATGGCTATACGAGAAAATTTGATGTCGTGACGACGAGGGCCGAAACGCGCGAGATCCTCTCGTCGGTTTACGAATCCCTGCGCCTCAAGGGCTATAACCCCGTCAACCAGATCGTCGGCTATATACTGTCGGAGGACCCCACCTATATCACGAATTACAACAATGCCCGCAGCCTGATCTGCCGCCTGGACAGAGACGAACTGCTCCAGGAGCTTGTGAAATATTATCTCGAAAAATGATCATAACCCGCTGATTATGCTTTTTTTCACCGCCGGCCTACAGGATATAGTGCCGGCGGTGTTTTTTTGCAATAGATATCCATTATTGGCAAAATTATAACAATCGCACCAATAACCGAAGTTATACTTATATTTATTGTATGTTATGACCGGATTTTCCAGTTTACAGTTGACAATGGGGAAACAATGTGTTACAATTTCGTTACATTACCGATAGGGGGCAAACCATGTCCGAAACAGCATCCGAGAAAAGCATGGCGCTTGAGTATAAAGGTTATCCGCTTCGCAGAAAGGATAACCTGATTTACTACGGCAGCATGACGGATAAATATATCATCATGATTCAGATCACCGAAACGAAAAAAGTCAAGGATATGGACGTTGCGACAAAGGTTATCGTTCAGCTCCAGCTGACCGACCCCAACCTCAAATCGCGTGACAGGGTCGTGAAGAAGAGCGAAAAAGCAAGCCTGTATGCGGCGATCGACGTGGCCGCCGTATGGCTTGAAAGGGCGCTGAACTCGAAGTAAATACCGACCTGAAAGGCGTGAGGCAATTGAGAAAGCTCAAGAAACTTTTGATCGTGCTTGCGATGCTGACGGTCATTATTCCGGCCCAGTACATAACGTCCGAAGCGGGCAATATCGCCTACGGCGCGGCTACGGTCGACGCCACGTCGCTCAATGTCCGCAGCGGACCCGACACGACGTATGACGTCGTGTATACGATTGGCGACAACGAGCGCATGGTCGTACTCGAAAAGACGAACGACGAATGGTATCACATCAATTATCACGGTGTCGTGGGGTATGTCGCGGCTCTCTACCTGAAGGACGTGCTCACGGTGGAGAATTTTGACGCCGTCGGCATGATCACGGACGACGACGTGCGCATGCGCGACACGCCGTCGACGTCGGGGAACGTCCTTTTAGACGAAGACAACGGCACGGTCGTCAAGGTCATTGGGATCAACAACGGCTGGTATAAGGCGGTACACAACGAGGTGACGGGGTATATCCGTTCGGACCTCATGGCAATCGTTCAGGACGAGATTACGAAACAAGCCGGTCAGGCAAACACGGGCGTCACGCAGATTTCCGCCGCGGAAAAAACCCTGCGCGAGCAGGTTGTCGACTTCGCGCTGCAGTATGTCGGCTACAGCTACGTCTATGGCGGCCAGTCCCCGTCCACCGGATTCGACTGCTCGGGATTTGTCTACTATGTGTTTCACAATTTCGGTTACAATGTGACGCGTACGGCGTCGAGCCAGTACGCAAGCGACGGCGTTTCGATCTCCAAAGCTGAGCTCCAGCCGGGCGACCTGGTGTTCTTCTCCTCAAACGGCGGCTACAGTGTGACGCATGTCGGCATTTACATCGGAAACAATCAGTTTGTTCACGCCTCGACCCCCAGAGCGGGCCTTATCATATCAAGCCTCGACAGCGATTATTATCTGAAGGTTTGGCACGGGGCAAAGCGCGTCCTGTCCTAACGGACAAGCTTTCCCGGACAATTATAAAAATGATATCGGCGCATACGATGTATGCGCCGATTGCTTTTATTGCGGCTTGCCCGGTTGCCTCATCTTTCGCCGGCGGCGGCCGTCTTCCCGGCCCGAAGCTCGCTGACGCGGGGGGTGACAAGAGTGACGGAACCGCTCTCGTCAGACTGACGCCCGTTTTCCAGCATTGGTTTAAGGAATTGGCCCGTGTAGCTTTTTTCGCAGCGCACGATTTCCTCGGGCGTGCCGGCAAAGACAATCTCGCCGCCCTTGTCGCCGCCCTCGGGCCCCAGGTCGATGATGAAGTCGGCGGTTTTTATGACCTCGAGATTGTGCTCGATGACGACGACGGTGTTTCCGGCGTCTGTCAGCCGGTCGAGCACCTCGGTGAGCCGGTGCACGTCGGCGGTGTGCAGGCCCGTCGTCGGCTCATCGAGGACGTAAAACGTGCTCCCGGTCGAGCGCTTGGACAGCTCGGTGGACAGCTTGACGCGCTGCGCCTCACCGCCCGAAAGGGTGGTGGACGGCTGGCCCAGCTTGATGTAGCCGAGACCGACGTCGGAAAGCGTCTGCAGCTTCTGGCTGATTTTAGGCATGTTCTCGAAAAAGCCGAGCGCCTCCTCCACCGTCATATCGAGGACTTCGTAGATATTTTTCCCCTTGTAACGCACCTCGAGCGTCTCCCGGTTGTAGCGCTTGCCCTTGCAGACCTCGCAGGGCACGTAGATATCCGGCAGGAAGTGCATCTCAATTTTAATGAGCCCGTCGCCGGAGCAGGCCTCGCAGCGTCCGCCGCGCACGTTGAAGGAGAAACGGCTCTGGCCGTAGCCGCGCGCCCGCGCGTCCTGGGTCGAGGCGAACAGCGCGCGGATATCGCCGAAGACGCCCGTATACGTGGCCGGATTGGACCGCGGCGTGCGCCCGATGGGCGACTGGTCGATGTCGATGATCTTGTCCAGATACTCCATGCCCTCGATACGCTCGTGCTTACCCGGCCTGACCTTCACGCGGCCCAGCTCGGCCGCGAGCGTCTTGTAGACGACCTCGTTGATGAGCGAGGACTTTCCGCTCCCCGAGACGCCCGTCACGCAGGTCATGACGCCGAGCGGGATGGAGACGTCAATGTCTTTGAGGTTATTTTCGGACGCTTGCCGGACAGTGAGGAATTTGCCGGTGCCGGTCCGCCGTTTCTCGGGAACCGGGATTTTCTTTGCGCCGCTCAGATACTGTCCGGTGACCGAAGTTTCGCAGGCCTTGATCTCGTCGACCGTGCCGGCGCAGACGACCTCGCCGCCGTGCACGCCCGCGCCGGGGCCGATGTCCACGACGAAGTCCGCTTCGCCGATCGTCTCCTCGTCGTGCTCGACGACCAGAAGCGTGTTGCCGAGGTCGCGCAGGTGCTTGAGCGTTTTCAGAAGGCGCGCGTTGTCGCGCTGGTGCAGGCCGATCGACGGCTCGTCGAGGATATACAGCACGCCCATCAGGGACGAGCCGATCTGAGTGGCCAGCCGGATGCGCTGGCTCTCCCCGCCGGACAGGCTCCCGGCCTGCCGGCTGAGCGTCAGGTATTCCAGGCCGACGCTCCGGAGGAAGCCGAGCCGCTCGCGGATCTCCTTGAGAATGCGGTGGGCGATCATTTCCTCCTTGCCCGTCAGACTCAGCCGGTCGATGAAGTCGAGCGCCTGCACGATGGACTTGTCCGTGAACTCGACGATACTGATCCCGCCGACCGTGACGGCCAGAACCTCTTTCTTGAGACGGCGGCCTTCGCAGTCGGGACAGGGATGCTCGGACATGTACTGCTCCAGCTCCCACCGCATGGACATGCTCTGCGTCTCCTTGTACCGGCGCTCGAGGTTTCTGACGATGCCCTCGAACGAGATCGGAAGAGCGTCGTGTAGGGAAAGAGTGTAGGATA
>CAYMLM010000044.1:0-958 GCA_964391385.1 uncultured Papillibacter sp. | reverse complement strand
GCTGGTTGAGGGTGCCCTTGCCGCGCGGCTGGTCGTAGTGCAGGACGAGCTTTTCCCCGTTCGTCCCGTACAGGATGGTATCCAGGACGCCCTCCGGCAGGTCCTTGATGGGGGCGTTCAGGTTAAACCTGTATTTCTTTGCCAGCGCCTCAAAGTACATCCGGGAGATGCCGTCGTTTTTGATGTTCCCCCAGCCGGACGCGCAGATGCCGCCCTCCATGATCGACAGCGACTGGTTCGGGATGATGATGTCGGGATCCACCCGCAGCTGCGTGCCGAGGCCCGTGCAGGACGGGCAGGCGCCGTACGGGCTGTTGAAGGAAAACAGCCTCGGCGTCAGCTCCTCGATGGAGACGCCGCAGTCGTCGCAGGCGTAGTTCTGCGAAAACAGCAGCTCGCGGTCCTCGCCGACGATGTCGATGATGACCATGCCGCCTGCGAGCGCGGCCGCCGTTTCGACGGAGTCGGTGAGCCGGCGGGCGATGTCGTCCTTGATGACGAGACGGTCCACGATGATCTCGATGTTGTGCTTTTTATTCTTGTCGAGCCGGATCTCCTCGGTCAGGTCGTACGTGCTGCCGTCGACGCGGACGCGCACGTACCCGCTTTTCCGCGCGTCCTCGAACACCTTGAGGTATTCGCCCTTGCGCGCGCGAACGATAGGGGCCAGCACCTGAATCCGGGAGGCCGGCTTTAGAAGCATCACCTGGTCGATGATCTGGTCGACTGTCTGCTGCTTGATCTCCTTGCCGCAGTTCGGGCAGTGCGGCACGCCGATGCGCGCCCACAGAAGGCGCAGATAGTCGTAGATTTCCGTGGCGGTGCCGACGGTCGAGCGCGGGTTGCGGCTCGTCGTTTTCTGGTCGATGGATATGGCGGGGGAGAGGCCCTCGATGTAGTCGACGTCCGGCTAGATCGGAAGAGCACACGTCTGAACTCCAGTCACCGCTCATTATCT
>CAYMLM010000043.1:0-15770 GCA_964391385.1 uncultured Papillibacter sp. | reverse complement strand
GGAATACACAAGGACACTTGTCCCATGTGTCATATATTTGATTCCAGAAAGTCCTAGGTTTTTAGAATACCAGAGCCGGGCGATATTTGCAATTAAATGTCGCATATGATATGATGCTTGCCAGTCCCACCTTATAAAGGAAATGAACGCCAATATGGATCATGAACTGTGCGTGCCGGCTTTGTTCGGCGTGGAAGGCCTCGTATCGGACGAGCTCAAGCGGCTGGATATGAAAAACGTCCGCGCTGAAAACGGGCGCGTCCTTTTTTCAGGCACGGACGGCGACATTGCGCGGGCCAATCTGAACCTGCGCACCGGCGAACGCGTCCTGCTCGTCGCCGGCGCCGTGCGCGCGGACAGCTTCGACGCCCTTTTCGAGGGCGTCAAGGCTATGCCGTGGGAGACCTATATCCCGGCCGACGGCGCGTTTCCCGTCAAGGGCCACGCGCTTGATTCCAAGCTGCATTCGGTGCCGGACTGCCAGAGCATCATCAAAAAGGCCGTCGTGGAGCGGCTGCGCGGAACATACAAAACGGACCGGTTTCCTGAGACGGGCGCGAAATATCAGATCCGGTTTGCCATTATGCACGACACGGCGACGCTCTATATCGACACGTCCGGCACGGGCCTTCACAAGCGCGGGTACCGCCCCGTCGGCGCGACGGCGCCCCTGCGCGAGACTCTGGCCGCCGCCATCGTCAAGCTCGCGCGCTACCGCGGAAAGCAGGCGCTCTGCGATCCGTTCTGCGGCTCGGGCACGCTCGTGATCGAGGCGGCGCTCGCGGCGGCAAACCGCGCGCCCGGCATCGGCCGCTCGTTCGACGCGCAGCGCTGGGACTGGCTCGACAAAAGCACCTGGACGCGGGCGGCGCAGGAAGCGCGGGACGGGGAGTATCACGGCCGCTACGATATCTGGGGCGGCGATATAGACCCGCGCGCGATCGATATCGCGCGCGAAAACGCCCGGCGGGCGGGCGTCGACGCGACGGTCCGCTTCGAGGTCGCCGAAGCCGCCGATTTCCACCGTCCCGAGCCGGGCGGAATCGTCGTTTCAAATCCGCCCTACGGCGAGCGCGTCATGGACCGGCAGGAGGCCGAGCGCATATACGCGCGGTTCGGGGCCGCCGCGCGGAAGCTCGACGGCTGGAAGCTGTATATCCTCTCCTCGCATACGGAATTTGAACGCGCGTTCGGCCGGACGGCCGTCAAGAAGCGCAAGCTCTATAACGGTATGATCAAGTGCGACCTGTTTATGTATTATTGAGGATTAAGGAAAACGACGGGCGAACACAGTTCGCCCCTACGGACCGCTTTTCCTAGGGACGGGCGATCTGCGATCGCCCGTCCGCGCAAAGCGCAAAACCGAACAGGACGGCCATTGGCCGCCCGCCGCATTACCTGTACCTTCTCAGAAATAGCCGACCCGCCCGCAACAGGGCGGATCGGATTATTATATTAGAATGAGCAGACCGGAGAAAAATATGAAACACCTTTTTATCATCAACCCCGTCGCGGGGGGCAAGAAGAACCGCTGCACGCAGGTCGAGCAGGAGATCCGGACGCTGGCGGCGGACGAGGCGCTTACATACGAGATCTACTTCACAACCGAGCCGATGGATGCCTGCGACAAAGTCCGGCGCGAGGCGGAGGGCGGCGGCGAGCTGCGCGTGTACGCCTGCGGCGGCGACGGGACGCTCAACGAGTGCGTCAACGGCGCTGTCGGATTTCAGAACGCTGCCGTGACACACTATCCGTGCGGGACGGGCAACGACTTCGTCAAGATGTTCGGCAAGGAGGACGAGGGGCGGTTCAGGGACCTGCGCGCGCTTGTGAACGGCTTTGTGCGTCCGATCGATCTCATTGACTGCAACGGCCGGTACGGCGTGAGCATCTGCTCGGTCGGGATCGACGCGCGGATCGGGACGGATGTCCACAAATACAGCGCGCTCCCGGTCATTGGCGGCGCGACGGGTTACGTTGTCTCCATGGCCGTTAATTATTTCCGCGGCATCAACGAAAACTATACGGTCACGACCGACACCGGCACGCAGCGCGGCAGCTTCGCGCTCGCGTGCGCCTGCAACGGCCGGTATTACGGCGGCGGCTTCAATCCCGTGCCGGACGCGATGCCGGACGACGGCTTCCTGGACTTTCTGATCGTCAAAGGCGTATCCCGCCTGAAATTCCTGAAGGTCATCGGCAAATACGCAAAAGGCCGGTATAAAGAACTCGCTGACATAATTTCATATATACGCGGAAAGAATATGAAAATCCAAGGCGAAACGGAGATGGCCGTCAACATTGACGGCGAGCTGATCCGCGCCAAAGACGTCGCGTTCAGGCTTGTCCCGCTGGGCGTGCGTTTCCTGTTCCCGCAAAATCTTCGTTTTTTCGACCTGCGGGAGCAACCAACGCAAGCTTCAGGGAGCATTCCTAAGATTTAGCAAGATAACCGGAGTTATCTGCAGCCCAGCGTGTATATCAGCTTATTTTAGGCTGAATATGGAGATAATAGCAGTTGCACAATAGCAAATCTTGGACTATTATTATACCTGCGTTAGCACTCCATGTGCATGAGTGCTAACGCAGGTATCACGAATAGACAGTAAATTTTACAGGAGGTAATTGTATGATATTGAAACCGTTGGCTGACAGAGTGATCATCAAGCAGGTCGCCGCAGAGGAAACCACGAAGAGCGGGATTATCCTCACGAGCTCCGCGCAGGAAAAGCCCCAGGTCTACGAGGTCCTCGAGGTCGGACCGGGCGGTATGGTTGATGGAAACGAAGTCAAGATGGTTGTTAAAAAGGGCGACCGCGTCATTACCGGCAAATATTCGGGCACCGAGGTCAAAATAGACGGCGAGGAAATGACGATCGTCCGGCAGAGCGACATTCTCGCTGTTGTCGAGTGAAGACCGCATAAATAAGAATAACAGGAGGTTCATTCATATATGGCAAAACAGATAATTTACGGTGAAGAAGCCCGCAGGGTTTTGGAAAAAGGCGTCAACCACCTGGCCAACACGGTCAAGCTCACCATCGGCCCAAAGGGCCGGAACGTCGTTCTCGACAAAAAATTCGGCTCTCCCCTCATCACAAACGACGGCGTGACCATCGCCAAGGAAATCGAGCTCAAGGATCCGTTTGAAAATATGGGCGCGCAGCTCGTCAAGGAAGTCGCCTCCAAGACAAACGACGTCGCCGGCGACGGCACCACGACGGCCACCCTCCTGGCACAGGCCATCATCAACGAGGGCATCAAGAACGTCGCGGCCGGCGCCAATCCCATGGTCATGAAAAAGGGCATCGAGAAAGCCGTCGTCGTCGCCGTCCAGGCGATCCGGGAAAACTCCCACCCCGTTTCGGGCAGCGAGGACATCGCCCGCGTCGGCGCCGTCTCCTCCGGAGACGAAAAGATCGGCGCGCTCATCGCCGAGGCGATGGATAAGGTCTCCAGGGACGGCGTCATCACCGTCGAGGAGTCCAAGACGGCCGAGACGTATTCCGAGGTCGTCGAGGGCATGCAGTTTGACCGCGGCTATATCACGCCGTACATGGTCACCGACTCCGAGAAGATGGAGGCCGTCATCGACGATCCGCTCATCCTGATCACCGACAAGAAAATCTCCAACATCCAGGAGATCCTCCCCGTTCTGGAGCAGGTCGTACAGTCCGGCAGGAAGCTCGTCATCATCGCCGAGGACGTCGAGGGCGAGGCGCTGGCCACCATCATTCTCAACAAGTTGCGCGGCACCTTCGTGTGCGTGTGCTGCAAGGCCCCCGGCTTCGGCGACAGGCGCAAGGAAATGCTCCGCGACATCGCCGCGCTCACCGGCGGCCAGGTCATCTCCACCGACCTCGGCATGGAGCTCAAGGAAGCCGAGCTCTCGATGCTCGGCAAGGCCCGCCAGGTCAAGATGTCCAAGGACAACACCATCATCGTCGACGGACAGGGCAACCCCGACGATATCAAGGCCCGCGTGAAGCAGATCACCACCGAAATCGAGACAACCACCTCCGATTATGACCGCGAGAAGCTCCAGGAGCGCCTTGCGAAGCTGTCCGGCGGCGTGGCCGTCATCAAGGTCGGCGCCGCGACAGAGACCGAAATGAAGGAAAAGAAGCTGCGCATCGAGGACGCGCTCAACGCCACGAAAGCCGCCGTTGAGGAAGGCATCGTCGCAGGCGGCGGCAGCGTCTACGTCGTGGCCGCCAAGGCCGTCGAGAAGATGCTCTCCGGCGCGACCGGCGACGAGAAGACAGGCATTGCCCTCATCGCCAAAGCCCTCCAGGCCCCCATCAAGCAGATCGCCACGAACGCCGGCCTCGAAGGCGCCGTCATATTGGATAAGGTCAAGACCAACAAGTCCGCCTCCTACGGCTTCGACGCCGCCAAGGAAGAGTTTACGGATCTCATCAAGGCCGGTATCGTCGACCCGACGAAGGTCTGCCGCTCCGCTCTGGAGAACGCCGCTTCCGTCGCGGCTATGATCCTCACGACCGAATCGCTCGTGGCGGACATCCCGGAGCCGCCCGCGGCTCCGATGCCCGGCGGCGCACCCGGTATGGGCGGCATGGGCGGAATGTATTGATCAGATAACAGTTAACAGATTACTAATAACAGAAATGGCGCGCAGGGTGAATGCCCTGCGCGTCGTTTTCGCGCCTGAATCATTACCTTATTATTGGGTGGAACGCCTCCTGAGGGAGGCGGGACGGGATTTGAAGTAACAATTTACTGTCTGGTTACTTCCCTGTCCGCTGTTTGTCTGCAACCCGGTTCCATGTGGTTTGAGCCCTCTATTCCCTGTTTTTTTCATTTACTTCGGCATCGCCGCGTGTTATGATGGGCGCATTATCACGCTTACGCGGGGGTCACCATGGCACACAAAGGGTTGCGGGACTGCCGGAACTATTACATATATGTTGTGCTGTCGCAGACGCCGACGCGCGTCGGCGGGGCCATCCGGAAGCTTGCGGGAATTCAGTACAATCACGCCTCCATCGCGTTCGACCGCGAGCTGCGGCAGCTTTACTCCTTTGCCCGGCGGCAGTACAAAAATCCGCTCGACGCGGGACTTGTGCGGGAGCATCCCGACTGCTTTTCCCTCGGGCGGTCCGAACGCGTCAAAGCGCGCATATACAAGATCCCCGTGACGCGGCAGCAGTATCTCAGGGGCAAAAGCCGCATTCTCGAGATCCGGCACGACGGGGACGGTTATCTGTACAATCTCTTCTCCGTCCTCCTCTTCCCTATCCTGAAGGGCTTTGAGACCTACAAGGCCTATTCGTGCGCCGAGTTTGTCGCGCACATGCTCCGCACGATGGACATCGAGCTGCCGCCCGGCAAGCACGAATGCGCGTACACCCCGCAGGAGATCGGCGAGCGCATGGGCAGCTGGCTGATGTTCGAGGGCAATTTGCTTGATTACTGCAAATCGCCGCCCGGCAGGGGCGACTTCTTCGGCAGGCCGGGCTACGGGCGCACGGCAAAGACGAGCGCCGCCCTGGTGCTCGCTCTCCTGTATCGGAAGCTGCGTTTTTAGCGGCCGCCCTCCATACTGTAACAGACTGAACATCCGGCGACGGCAGCGTCGCCGGATGCTTTGTATATGGAACATTTATTTCTGACCCGCCGTCATAAAACCGACAACCCAATTTCAAAAACTATGAGGTGAGAAAATGAAAATCAGACTGACAGCGCTCCTTGCCTGCGCGTGCCTGACGGCCGGCCTGCTGACGGGCTGCGGCGCGTCGCTGGCGAAGGAGCCCGATTCGTCGCCGTCGGATTCGGCGTCGTCTTCAAATTCGGCGACGCCGTCGGCCTCCGGCGATACGGCAAATACGGACGAACTGACATTTGCCGACAGTTACGCGGACGTTTTCAAGGCGATCAGCAGCGCGCACAGCTACGGTCCGGCCGGTTACGGCGTCGACACCGCCGCCGGGGCCGCCCGGGAAGAGACCGCGCAGATGCCGGTGCCGTCGGCCGAGCCGAGTGCGGCAGACGGGACGATGGATGTGGGCGGCAAGGGCGACTACTCCGAGACAAACGTACAGGTCCAAGGCGTCGACGAGGGCGACATCGTCAAGACGGACGGCAATTATATCTATGTGCTCCGGGAAGACGAGCTGATCATCTTCCGGGCCGACGGCGCTTCGACGGTCCGCGTGTCCGCGACGAAGGTCGCCAGCGGCTATTCGGACGAGACGTATGACGAGCCCCCCGAGTCCCGCGATTACGCGTCGGACATCTATGTGACGGGCGACACGGCCGTCGTCGTTCTCTCCCGGTACAGCGTAATCCCCTACGCGGCGGAGGAAACGCCGGAAGGCGCGAAACCGTACGACGGCCCCGCCTACAATATCGACAAGCAGATCTCCATGCTCCGCATCTATGACATCACAGACCGCGCCAACCCCATGCTGAAGACTGAGCTCGGCCAGGACGGTTACGTCCTCACCACGCGGCTCGTCGGCTCGACGCTGTATATGATCTCCACGTATTATGTCTACAGCCCGAGCGAGGAAAACGACGGGTCCTATATCCCTTACGTCTACCGGGACGGGGCCGCGGAGCTCGTCAAGGCCGGCGACATCGCGATCATGCCCTACTTCGATTCGACCTCGTACACTGTCATCTGCGCGTATGACTTAAACGGCGCCGCGCTCAGCGCCACGCAGTCGATCCTCGGCGGCGGCTCGACCGTCTATATGAACGCCGGGACGCTCTATATCGCCGAATCGACAAGCCGGCAGACAACCGGCACGCCTTACACGGACAGCGTTTACACCGTCATTGATTACACGTCGAAGAACGTCACCAACATCACGAGCTTCGATATAACCGGCGGCGCGCTGACTCTGAAGGCCTCCGGGACGGTAGACGGCTACCTGGGCAGCCAGTTCAACATGGACGAGTACGACGGCAGCCTGAGGGTCGTCACAACGACGTACACGCAAAGCTGGACGGAGTACACGGACGAGGCCAAGGGCTGGACGAATTATGTCTGGGGCGAGAGCGTCAACTCGAACGCGCTGTTTGTCCTCGACGGATCGCTCAGCATCCTCGGGCAGATCGACACGCTGGCAAAGGACGAACAGGTCTACGGCGTCCGCTTCGACGGCGCGACCGGTTACGTCGTCACCTTCCGCCAGGTCGATCCGCTGTTCGCGATCGACCTGAGCGACCCCGCGAATCCGCGTGTCCTGAGCGCGCTGAAAATCCCCGGCTTCTCCGAATATCTGCACGTCTACGCCGACGGGCGCCTGTTCGGCCTCGGGATGGACGCCGACGAGGAGACGGGCCGCACAAACGGCATGAAGCTCACGATGTTCAACACGGAGGATCCGACGAACGTGACGGTCAAGCATTCGCTCAATCTCGATTCGGACTACTCCGTCGCCCTGTACAATCACAAAGCGATCCTCATATCGCCGGAGAAAGCCATCATCGCGTTTCCATCCGACAGCGGGTACGACATCTACGGATACGACGACGAAACGGGCTTTTTCAAGCGGGCGAGCATCGAGGACGTCGAGTGGTACGGCAACGGCCGCGGCCTGTATATCGGCGATTACGGCTATATCGTCAACATGAGCGCCGTGACGGTTCTCAATCTTTCGGACTTCACGCTCGTAACCCAGCTCGCCTACTGACACAGTCAAAGAGAAAGCGCGGCCGGAAAAATCCGGCCGCGCTAGACTGTCGAAAAGGCCGCTCCCGCGGCTTTTTCGATAAAACTAAGTTCTCGGCCTGCGGGCCTCGCAAAATAATGCTTTTCGTAAACGAATTCCTCAAAGCATTGATATTAGACAATTTTTGCCGCCGAGACCAGACAACTCGCCGTCGTCGGCAAAAATTCAATCGCACGGCGATTGGACGTTTGGACGAAAGACGAAAGACTTTTTTGACAAGCTGACGCGGCCGGAAAAATCCGACCGCGCTCTTTTTTACTCATCTTTTTAACTCATCTTATACTTGAGCGACCGCAGCTTCTTGTATATCGCCGGCGTGAAGCTCGCCGCAAACCGCTTGAGGGCTACGACCGCGTGGTGGCTCATGTTGCGGTACGCGCCGATGAGCCCGCGCGGATGCCAGGGGCTTAAAATACGCCTGTCCACCGCCGCGGCCCTGCTCTCGGCTTTCGCGGGATCGGGGTTGTCGTAGATTTTCCGGTACTTTCTGATGAGCCTGTGGAAGCTGTAGCGCGCATAGATGATGTCGCGGCGCGGGTAGTCCGGCATACGCAGGCGCACCTTGCTGTCCCGCAGCGATTTGGCGTCCAGAAACCCGGCCTCCTCGGAGATGTCGCGCAGGGCGGTCGCGGGATAAGGGTAAAAGAAGCTGATGACCTCGCTGTCCGCCTTCAGCTTCGCGTTGAGCTTCACGGTTTCGAGCGTCAGGGCCAGCGTCTCATAAGGCAGCCCGATGATATTATACGTGTAAACCCTGACGCCGAGCGCGCGCAGCCAATGCGCCACCTTTATGATCTGATCGTTTTTCATGGTGCGCCGCAGGTATTTCTTGCGGTAGGCCTCGTTGCCGTTTTCCAGCCCGATGGTGACGAGGTAACAGCCGCAGTCGGCCAGGACGCGGCACATCTCCTCGTCAATGTGGTCGAAGCGGAGGTTGCAGGTGAACTTGAGGTTCACGCGCTCCTTGTACAGCTTCATGAACGGGTAGAACCAATCGGTGAACATATTTAAAATCGCATCGTTGAAATTGAGGTATTTGAGATCCGGGTCCTTCTGCATGACGCGCTCGAGCAGCTGGACCGCATTTTCCGGCGTGCGGAAGCGCGCGTAGTTTTTCTTGTCCTCGTATGCGTTGCGGATATTCGCGTTGGCGCAATAAGTACAGCTGTACAGGCACCCGCGCGAGACGATGACCTCCGCCGTGTTGACGCGGTTGCTCTTGAGGTTTCGATAATCGAACAGGTCGAGGTCCGGAAACGGCAGCTCATCCAGCTGGCACAGATAGGGGCGCATGGCGTTTCGGATCACCGTGCCGTCCGGCTGCTTGAACCAGAAGCCGGGCTCGGCCGTGTTGAAGCTGCCCGTCCTGTCGTAGCCGTTTATCAGATCGCGCAGGGTGAGCTCTCCCTCGCCGCGGCTGACGATGTCGACGGCGGGGATGGCGATGACTTCCTCGGGCGCGAGTGTCGGGTGATATCCGCCCGCGATCACGGGAATGTCCGGCAGCGCCTCATAGAGCCAGCCGAGCATCTCCTTCGCGCAGTCCATGATCGTCGTGCGGAGGGAAAATCCGATGACGTCGGGATTGAACTCCTTAATTTGAGCGAGGAATTCAGGCTTGTCCGGCATATACGTCTGGTGATAGAGCGAGACGGAATGCCCTTCGCCCTTGAGCGTGGCCGAAATGGACGCGATCCCCTCGCTGTAGTTGCCGGGAATACCCCGCATATGCTTGGTTTCCTCTAAAAAATCGGGATAGACGAACAAAAAGTGCAAAGACATATTTTAAATCAACCTCCGGCATCAGACTGCCACTCGTTACGGCTTGGCCTATTATATCACAAATTTCCTGATTGGAAATCCTTTTGTCATTTTACCCGTTTTATCCCGCTCATAGTATGCCGTCACAAAATGCCGATAAAACAGCGCAGCCGTGAATCACGGCTACATTGTTTTCAAGGATAGGAGCGTCTTTCAGGTGCGTTTTCGGGTGTTTTATTTCTGACTTGCCCTATCATCTATAGAAATTCCCGTGACTTTTCCGCTCTTCAATCAGCTTTCGTTTCGTCGCCTCTATCGCGCGTCGGTCCCGGCGCCGGCGCGTAAAGTCGCGTATGACGAGAAACACGTAGCCCAGGATCACAAACAGCAGCCCGCCGATACCTATCTGGACCCACTTGAGCTCGAGCGTATCCTTGACGTTGTTTTTGATAAACTGCGTCTCATTGAGACTGACATCGCGCGCCGCGACGAGCCCCGCCTTTCCCCGGTCGACCCCGTCGATGATGACGGAGACTTCGCCTAAAAGGACGCCCTCCCGGATCGGCGCCGTCAGCTGACGGCCCTGTTCATATGCGAAGATGACGACTTTTTTGACGACGTCCTCCGGCGTGAGGTCCGTCCGGACCAATACGCTGATCGACCGCTCCGGCCGCAGCTCGACGTTTCCGCCCCCGTCCGCGAGCCTGACCGCCTCCCGCGAGACAATCTCGTTTTCGTCGAGGACAATCTGCCAGGCAAAGCCCTCAAATCCCCAGTCAAGCAGCCGCTTCGTCTCAGAAAAACTCTGCTCCTGCGGCGGCAGGTCCGATTCCTCGACCGAGCCGCAAAGCACGGAAATGAGTGACAGCTTCCCGTCGTCGGCATAGGAGATCAGCCGGGTCCCGCTCTCGCCGGCCGTATCCATGCAGCCGGCAATATACGTATCATAATAATACGCGCTGTTCATGTCAAGCATCAGGTTCCCGTTTCTGAGCGTGCGCGCATACGCGAAGTCCGTCGGGGCCGTTTCGTAAGCTGCGGCGCCGCTGATTTTCAAAAAAAGCGGATGGTCGACGGCCGTCTTGAAAATCAGGTACTCATCCCACGGCGTTGTATACTGCTCCGGGTCTCCCTGCCCGCCCAGGCTCGCAAAGCGCGTCCCGGCACAGCCGAGCTGCAGGGCTTTGGCATTCATCCGGTCGACAAAGGCGGCGGCATCGCCGGCCAGATGCTCGGCCACGATATGATAAGCGTCGCTGGCAGAGGATATGTACGCGCCGTAAAGCAGGTCTTCCAGCTTCATCGTTTCCCCGGGCCTTATGCCCAGGACGGCTTCGTTTTCGCCGATGCCCTCCGAAAAAGTCTCCGACGGCGTGACTTTGTCGAGAAGGCTTGCCTGACCGGTTTCAATGGCCTCCACCGCCAGAAGCAGCGTCATGAGCTTTGCCGCTCCGCCGGGCTCGACCTTTTCATCCTTGTTCTTCTGATACAGCACAATCCCGGTATTTCTTTCGACAAGCAGCGCCGAGCCCGCCTGCACGGCCGGATCGTCCAGAGCGGCGGACAGCGGCTGGAACAGGGCGGCCGCCAGCGTCACACAAACAAAAAATACGGCAAAAATATTAAATTTCTTCATACATTTCTCCCGTATCTTATGATATAATGGCCGCATAGAATGTCCCTGTCTGAACTTTTTTGTCCATGCTTTCCAGGCTTTTCTAGGTCCGCCGCGAAGCGGATGTGTATACCACGTATGATATAGCGTTCTCATGGCGGATTGTGTTGCATTTTAGCCCGCGAAACGCCTTCATTGTGCAAAAATGCGCGCCGCCGCGGAAAGCGCCGTTCGCCGGCCGTTTTTTCTGGCGTCAGCACGCGTGGCGCCTGTTATCAAGATTATAAAAGGGCCGTCCGTACAATTTATTCAGACGTTGTCCGGCGCTTTTTGTTCCTGATCTGATGTCATAACCATACTTAATGCCGATTGCCGGAAAAAAACCGCTCTGTCGCCATCCATCGAGCAAGCCGATGCAAGCCGATGTTAGTATATTTAGTATATCAAATTATACGGTGTCAAACAACAGCTCTGTCCAAGAATGAACGAGACTTTTTTTGAGAAGCCTGTGCGTCTGTCCGCCGCCGGATGCGCCCGTCGATCCGTCGCTGTGAAAGGGCTGTGCTGCCATGAAAAACCTCAAAAAAACGGAGCTTGCCGTCTTATCCCTGACGGCTTTGTGCCTTGTGTTTACAGCCGGTTTTTTTATCGGGCGGGGCGCGTCCGGCAGCATTGTAACAATCGAAAAACTGTCGGCGGCGGACAAGCCGCCCATAACGACATCGCCCGCGGACGGTCATACGCCGGGCGCTGTCCCGACGGTTACTGACAGCGGGGACGGCGGCACAGCCGGCACGGACGCTGCTGCAGGCGTTTCCGGCGGCGTGTCAGACATCACAGATACAGCCGCGGCCGTCTCGGACGGCGCGCCGGAACCGTCCGCTTCCGGGAGCTATGAAGCCCACGGGCTGATCAATATCAACACAGCCGCGGCCGCCGAACTCGACGCGCTGCCCGGCATCGGCGACGTGCTCGCGGGCCGGATCATCGAATACCGGGAATTAAACGGCGGCTTTCAGTCGATCGAGGAAATCATGGCCGTCTCCGGTATCGGGGAAAAGAAGTTCGGCGATATAAAGGACAGGATAACAGTCGGATGAGGTGGTCCCATGCGTATTTTAGTCGTTGACGACGAAAAGACCCTGGTTAAGGGGATTAAGTTCAATCTTGAAACGGAAGGCTATCAGGTCGATGTGGCTTACGACGGCGAGGAGGCCGTGGAGCTTGCCAGAAACGGCAATTTCGATCTCATTATCCTCGACGTGATGATGCCCAAGCTCGACGGGCTGGAGGCCTGCATGCGCATCCGCGAGTTTTCGACCGTGCCCGTGATCATGCTCACGGCGCGAAGCGAGGATACGGACAAGATCATCGGCTTTGAGTACGGCGCGGATGATTACGTGACGAAGCCGTTTAATATCATCGAGCTCAAAGCGCGCATCCGCGCGCTCCTGCGCCGGTCCGCCATGCTCAGTCAGTCGAGCGGCGAATCGTGCATTACGGTCGGGCATATCGTCATCGACACGGAAAAGCGGACGGCCAAACGGGACGGCACGCCGGTGGAACTGACCGCCAAGGAATTCGACGTCATCGAGCTGCTGGCTAAAAACCCCGACAGGGTTTTCAGCCGCGAGAACCTCCTGAACATCGTCTGGGGCTACGAATACCAGGGAGATATCCGGACGGTCGACGTCCACGTCCGGCGGCTCAGGGAAAAGCTTGAGAACAATCCGGCCGAACCCGAACGGATTATGACAAAGTGGGGAGTTGGATACTATATCAAAGGGTAGCCGGCGGAAGCTGCACCTTTTCAGCAGCATCCGCACGAAGTTCGCGCTGCTTTTCTTCACGGTCATCGCCGTTCTGCTCGTCATCATGAACACATATTTCCTGACGGCCTCGCGCGATATGATATTCAAATCCAAGGAAACGTTCATGAAGAATCAGGCCAACCTGATCGCGACGAACATCTCCGCCTCCTTCGACGACCTGACGGTCGAAGGCGTCAATTCCATCATGGACCGTCTGGACGTGGATGTGACGGGCCAGAAGCAAATCGTCATTTTCGGGTCCGACGGCAGCATCCTATACGATTCCGGCGGGAAAGACGACCCGGTCCCTTCGTTGGTGGCGCAGAACGTCGCCACAGCCATGAAGGACAAGGGTTACGACGTCTTTCATTCGAGCCTGAGCGAGGGCATTTTTTCGAGCAGCGCCTTCACGCCGGTCATAGACGCCGACGGCGCCGTCCTCGGCGTCGTTTACGTGCATGAAGCCGACCGGGAACAGGGCGCGATCCTCATTGGCCTTCAGAGCACCATCAAGAGCATCTCCATCGCCATATCCGTCTTCTCCATCGCCATGATCGCCATTATCATCCGCACGCTCATGCATCGGATCACCCTGATCTTAAACGCCATCAATTCCGTCCGCGAGGGCGAGTACAATTACCGCATCCGCATAAACGGCAACGACGAACTGGCGCTCATCAGCGACGAGTTCAACAGCCTGACGAACCGGCTGCGGGAAACCGAGGAGATCCGCCGCCGCTTCGTGGCCGACGCGTCGCACGAGCTGAAAACGCCCCTGGCGTCGATCCGGCTTTTGTCCGACAGCATCCTGCACAACGAGGATATGGACGCCGATACGGTCAATGATTTTGTCAGCGACATCGGCGCGGAGGCCGAGCGGCTGTCGAGGACGACCGAAAAGCTGATGAACCTGACGCGACTGGACAACAACATCAAAACGCAAAAGGAAAAGGTGGATATCCGCACGGTCATCACCAGCACGCTCAGGATGCTTCACCCGCTGGCCGGGGCCTCGGATATCGAGTTTGAAACGTCGCTGGACGGCGGCTGCTTCGTCCTGTCGTCAGAGGACGATATCCATCAGGTCGTTTTTAACCTGGTTGAAAACGCCATCAAGTACAACCTGCCCGGCGGCCGCGTCGTCCTCACGCTCAAGCGGGAGGAAAACGCCTGCGTCCTGACGGTCGACGATACGGGCATCGGCGTGCCGGAAACCGATCTGCCCTTCATTTTTGACCGCTTTTACCGTGTGGACAAGGCCCGCTCGCGCGAGGCGGGCGGCAGCGGCCTGGGCCTGTCCATCGTCCGTATGACCGTCCATGACAACAACGGGACGATCCGGGCCAGGCGCCGCGAGGAAGGCGGCATGCGGTTTCAGGTCAGCTTCCCTCTTTATATATCGTCCGAAACAGGGACAAAATCATAAACAAAAAAGGATAACAGCGTTATGGATTACAAGCTCGACACCAACTGCGTGCAGGCCGGCTGGTCCCCGAAGAGCGGGCAGCCGCGAATCCTGCCGATCATTCAAAGCACGACGTATAAGTACGACACGAGCGAGGAAATGGCGAAGCTCTTCGATATGCAGGCCGAAGGCTACCTGTACTCCCGAATCTCCAACCCGACAAACGACAGCGTGGCGAAAAAAATCTGCGCGCTGGAGGGCGGCGCGGCCGCGATGCTCACATCGTCCGGCCAGGCGGCGATCTTTTACGCGCTCTTCAACCTCGCCTCCTGCGGCGACCACGTCGTCTGCTGCTCCACCATATACGGCGGAGCCATCAACCTGTTTTCCGTCACAATGAAGCGCATGGGCATCGAATTCACCTTTGTCGGCCCCGACGTGACGGAGGACGAGCTGAACGCCGCGTTCCGCCCGAACACGAAGGCCGTCTACGGCGAGATAATCGCCAACTCTGCACTGACGGTCCTCGACATCGAGCTGTTTGCCAAAGCCGCGCACGCGCACGGCGTGCCTCTGATCGTGGACAACACGTTCCCGACGCCCATCAACTGCCGCCCGTTCGAGTGGGGCGCCGATATCATCGTGCACTCCACGAGCAAGTACATGGACGGGCACGCGAGCGTCATCGGCGGGGCGGTCGTCGACAGCGGCAGGTTTGACTGGGACGCGCACGCCGACAAGTTCCCCGGACTCACCACGCCGGATGAAAGCTATCACGGCGTCGTCTACACAAAAGACTTCGGCAGCGCCGCCTACATCATGAAGGCCACCTCACAGCTCATGCGCGATTTCGGCTCGATCCCCTCCCCTATGAGCTCGTTCCTGCTCAATCTCGGCCTTGAGTCGCTCCATGTACGCGTGCCCAGGCACTGCTCCAACGCGCTGGCGGCCGCCGAATTTTTGAAAAACCACCCGAAGGTGGCCTGGGTGCGGTATCCGTCCCTGCCCGGCGACGCTTACCACGAGCGCGCGCTGAAGTACCTGCCGAACGGCTCGTGCGGCGTCGTGTCCTTCGGGCTGAAGGACGGCCGCGGCGCGGCAGAAGCCTTCATGAAGGAACTCGGGCTCATCGCCATCGTCACGCACGTGGCCGACGCGCGCACGAGCATCCTCCATCCGGCGAGCTCGACGCACCGCCAGCTGAATGACGAGCAGCTGGCCGCGGCCGGCGTCCAGCCCGAGCAGATGCGCCTGTCGGTCGGCATCGAGGACATCTCGGACATCGTGGCCGATCTAAGCAGGGCGCTCGACGCCGTGCGCTGATTGTCTCAGAAAGCGGTTTTTTACACTTGACAACAGGGGCCAAAGACGTTATAATTCAGTCCTGCGCGAACAAGACAACGCCGGCAGCGCCCCTGTAAATAGCGGGATTGTGTAAAGGTAGCACGACAGACTCTGACTCTGTTTGTGAGGGTTCG